>JBIKIR010000017.1:0-47482 GCA_044361475.1 Luteolibacter sp.
TAAGGACGACCACATTGGCGCGGGTTGGTGTAGTTTTGTTCATACACCCTACCGAGTGGCAGGGATTTCAACTCAACACCAGCCCGTTTTTCCGCTCCAAGCAAAGCCTTCCTGTGGGATGGCTGTGTTATAGTTATTCAATTTTTCCAGCACCTCTTTCTGCCGATTCTTAATGTCATTCGTATATGCGGAAAACTCATCATTGATTTTTTTCTCAATGGATGCCATAGACGCTGATTTGTTCTCTTCCGCGTTCGTCAATGCTGCGGCAAACATAAGCCATAAGATGCTCAAAATGACATTTTTCATCATGGGCAAATCCTCTACATGGAATAGGTTGAATCAAGTTTTTTAACAAAAATGCGCCGTTCAATTTCCCAGCAAGACAAAGTGGAGGCGCTGGTGATCCGGACTCGGTGAAACTCTGCCACCCCCTCTTCACCGCACCAGGAACACTCAAGGCAGGGACCGTTCTCCGCAACGGTCCGCTTAGCAGCGCCATCATTCAATTTCCCAGACAAAATGAGGGCGTGACTCGAAGTCCGGCACAGGCGCTTAATGCCTGCCTCATGAAACACTCTGCCATTGTCACGCTACTCGCGTTCATCGCATCGCTTCTATCGCTCAAGGCCTCTGATGAGCTCGCGGCATTTCCGGCGGCGGAAAAGGGCATGGTGAGGCATGTCCTGCGCCTGCCGAAAAAGGATGATGAGGCCGCATTCAAGATCGAGCTCATCGCCGGCAAGACCGTCATGGTCGACGCAGCAAACCGGTATTTTTTCGGCGGCAAAATCGAAGATCAAAACATCGAGGGCTGGGGCTATGTCTGTTATCGGATCAGCGAACTCGGCCCGATGGCGGGCACGCTGATGGCGGCCGATCCCGCTGCGCCGAAGGAGGATCGATTTGTGGCGTTGGGCGGCGAGCCGTATCTTGTGCGTTACAACAGCCGCCTGCCGCTCGTGGTCTATGTGCCCGAAGGCGTGATCGTGCGCTACCGCGTGTGGAGCGCCTCACCGGAAACGATGGCGATCGACGCCGAATGATTCATTTCACCAGCAAAGCGAAGCCGCAATTCAAGCGGGACCGTTGGTGTGTTGTGGCGTGATCAATTTCAACTTTGCGGCGAAGGTCAGGCTTTTAACTTCGACGCGCGTGCCGTCTCCATCGTTTGCATCGATGCGTGCGCCGGGCGGCAATGGTGGCTCAATCCACAATCCGCCGGCAGGCATTTCACGTAGGCCGCCGACGGCAACTTGGATCGTATCGGGATCGCTCATCACGATGCGGAAATCGAGTTTCCCATGGCGAGTAGGCAGTCCGCTCACTTCGAAGCCATCGCCAGCGATCCATGAGCATGGCATGCCTGCGGCGAGCGCGAGCGAGTCGTCGGACTCGCGCTCGGAGGCAATCATCGAGCACAGCGCGAGCACATACTCCGCGGCGATCCATGTGTGCGGCAAATCGCCGAGGTGGCCGGGCGAGCGCGGATCGCGCCATGAAATTTCCGGCCATTGGTTCCATTCTACCGGTCTGCGGTCGGCGAGGAAAAATTCCAGCAGCTCGTTTGCCTCCGCGCGTTTGCCGAGTCGCACCAGCGCGCCAATGATGCGGATTTCGTAAGCGCTGTAATTTGTCCACGGCAATTGCGGATCTTGCCTGCGGCGAAATCCTTCGAGGTAGGTCGCGAAGGTTTTTTGCAACGGCCCTTGTGGCAATGCATCGGCAAAGTCGAGTTGCGAGATCGCATTGGCGGTCGCGGTCGGATCGAAATCGGCCCACTCGACCGATCCCGGAATGTACTGCAGGTTGCGCGCGGCGATGACGCTTTCAATCGAGCGCACCAGGTCGTGCAAAAACGCATCGGCTTCATTTTTCCAAAGCACCGCATCTTCATTGCTGCCAATTGCCGTTGCAAGTTCCGCCGCTGCTTGCAATCCGCGCAAGGCCCAGAAGTCGTCCCAATACGAATGTACCGGATGCGCCAAGTACCCTTCGTGGCTCGCCGATTCGGGCAATAGCCCAAAACACGCAGCTAGCTCGCCGTTGCGATAACGATCGCCCATGCGTTGCCGCCGCAGCGAGATCAAATGACCGGCCGCACGCGCCACGCGATCGAAGCACGAAGCGACAAATGCCGCATCGCCAGTCGCGCGGTGCACTTCACGCACGCCCCAAATGAATTGCCCATGGCTGTCGTGCTCGACCAAGGGATCCATGCCATCGCGGTCGACCACACAAAATACAAAGCCATCATCACGCTGGAACGGCGCATACCATTCCATGAATTGCTTGAATGGATCGGCCAAACCACACTTCGCCAAAGCCGCGCCCATGATCACGCCATCGCGGATCCACGAGCGCGTGTAACGCCGCGCACCGGGCTGCAAGGCCGCGCCATCGCGGTTGATCATGATCTGCGCGCAGGCGGTGCGCAGTGTTGCGATCGCGCCTTTTGCCGCATGCGGCACACGCCATTCGATGCCGCCAAGCGTCCTCTGCCACTCGCGCATCGCGGCATCGCGAGAAACATTAAGCGCGGGTGTTGCGTTCTCAAAATAGGGAACACGAACCGTGACCTCGAGCGTCGTTTCGCCCGGTGCAAGCGCCCACTCGATGGCGGCCGATGCAAGGCCGGATTCATCATCGACGCGCGCGCTTTGCGGCATTTGCTTTTCCGCCAACACCGCAAGCACTCCCCCTTCATCGAAGCTTGCCGCACCGATGCGCGACGCAGGCAGCGAAAATGAAATTTGTTTGCCATCGGCCACAATACCACGCTCGCCGCATTCGATTTTTCGCAGCACGGCACGCCCACCCATGTTGCGAAATGCCTGCCAGGGCGGCGTGACCTGAAACGGTCGCAGCGCGAGCACAAGCTTCACACCGGAATGCGCGCGATCGCACTCGAGCCGATAGCTCGCACACAGTTCGATGTCTCCGCCGCTGCCATGAAGCCATGGCAAAATTTCCAGGCTCAGCCCCTCCGCCCGCCACATCACCGAAGGCATCGGCTCACCACCCTCGGGCAAATCAACGCGCGTCGACACATCGGCCCATGTGAGCAGCCCATCATTGGTCACGATGAAAGGCTCGATGGAAAACGCGCCCTCGTCGGTTTCGATCAAACCCTCTTCATTGATCAAAGCGCGGCGTCCGCCCTCGGGAGTGCCGACCACCGTCCAATACGATTGCTCGCGATGCCAGTAACGCGGAAACCAACCGCGTGGGAAATCCGCCGCGACATGATGAATGAATTCATTCGGCAAGCGCGAAAAAGCATCAGGCTTCAAATGCAAGCGACGCAGTGAGGCAGCTTCGGCATTCGAAAATGCGAGCCGCAAAAATCGCGTTTCCGCACCGGGCGCGGCCAAATGGTTTTTTGCGCCACGCGCATCCGCCACCCGCCGCAACAGCGACCATGATTGACCATCATTCGAAACCTGCACTTCAAAGCTGCGCGCCACTCCCGCTGCGGGCCACTCGATGAGCAGTCCGCCAAAACGATGCGTTCTTCCAAGATCGACCATCCACCACGGCTTGGCATCCGCCGCATCCGCCTGCCAATGGGCGCCGCTTTCATCCGACAAGACCGATGCCGCTCCAGCGCCACTCGATGCCATGACCTCCAAGGGCAAATGCAATGATTGATCCTCCAACCATGGTTTTGAAATTTCCAAGACCCCACGACCGCCAGCGGCCGCCGTCACAACAAACTCCACAGCACCGACCGCAGATGGCGTCCCGCCACCGGCCGGACCCCACGCAAAGGGCAAATCGCGCTCACAGACCCGGCAACCGAGCCACTCGCTCCCTAATATCAAGCCCTCCCGCCGGTGACGCCAAACATTGACGCCCGCCGGATCGGCCACCTTGAACTCAAAATCATTCGCCGCGCCCGAACCCTTGAGGTCGAAACCCAACTCAAAAGTCTCGGGCATCGCAAATGCCACCTCCCGCCGCAGGGCCACAAATCCACCGCCTTCGTGAAAATCGTACTCCAATTTCAAGCCCCCACCCTCGCCGCGACTCACCCGACCCTCCGCATGACCCGACGCAAAGACCTTCCAGGATTCAATGTCTTCAAACAGCGAACAAATGATTTTCTCGGCAGTCACAGGGATTCCACACAGGCTAAATCGTCCACGCCCGGACGCCAGCACCGATTGCAAGTGCTTTAAAATGAAGACATTTCAAATAATACCATTCGGTCGGTATTTACAAAAGGACGGCTTCCTCAGCCGTGATGGCGTTTTTGACAAGATCGGCGGCGGATGGAACTTGCTGGGCCTTAGCCTGTGGCAGGAGGCGCTTTCCGGGATTTTTGGTGAATTGGTATGAAATGAGCAGCAGAATGGATCCGTGTCCGCCACCGCGGCGGCGTTCAATAATTTCACATAATCAAAATTTAATCCAACCGCCATCGCGTCGGTCACATTCAACAGCACACCTTTTACAACAACTCCAACATGCCATCTTCTTTTCTCCCCAAGCCATTTTCGCACAGCTACGAGATCGATCCGCAGTACGCCAAGAGCGCGGTGTATTTTTCCTGCGAGTTTGCGATCGATCAGAGCTTCAAAATTTACTCCGGTGGTCTCGGCTTTTTGGCCGGATCCCACATGCGTGCGGCGGCCGACCTGAAACAAAACCTCTGCGGCATCGGCATCCTCTGGACCTATGGTTACTACAATCAGGCCCGCGGTGAGGATCGCGAGCTCGCTATTCAGTTCCGCAAAAAAGAATACGCCTTCCTGCAGGACACCGGCATCCGCTTCACCGTGTCGGTTCACGGTCATCCGGTGTGGGTCAAGGCGATGTTCCTGCCGGGCGACATTTTTGGCACCGTGCCGATGTTCTTCCTGAGCACCGACATTGAGGAAAACGATTCGCTCTCGCGTGAGATCACGCATCGTCTTTACGATCAGGATCACCGCCGTCGCATCGCGCAATACATCATCCTCGGCGCGGGTGGCGCGCGTCTGCTCGACGAACTCGGTGTTGATCCGGAAATCTGGCACCTCAACGAAGCACATGGGCTTTCCGCCGCATTCCATCTTTACGAAAAACACCACAGCCTTGAGGAGGTGAAGAAGCGTTTGGTTTTCACCACGCACACTCCCGAAGAAGCCGGCAATGAGCGTCATGAATTCAATCTGCTCAAGGATTTCACCTTCTTTGGCGGCGTTTCCGAAGAAGAGGTTCGCAAGATCACCGGCATCGAAGGCGACGAGTTCAACCACTCGCTGGCCGCGCTGCGCATGGCGCGCATCGCCAATGGAGTTTCGAAACTTCACGGCGAAGTCTCGCGCCAGATGTGGAAGGATTATCCGAACATCTGCGAGATCACCCATGTCACCAATGCGCAGAACAAAAAGTATTGGGCCGATCACGGCATCGAACACTCACGCGTCACTGGCTCGAACGAAGAGCTGCGCCACCGCAAGCGCGAGCTCAAGGAACGTTTGTTCCGCGTCGTGGCCGACCAAACCGGCAAGCTCTTCAAGCCCGATGTGCTGACCATCGTGTGGGCCCGCCGTTTCGCCGCCTACAAGCGCCCGGATCTGATCACGCGCGACATCCAGTTGTTCCGCGCGATGCTCAACAACTCGAAATACCCGGTGCAAATCATCTGGGCAGGCAAGCCCTATCCCTTCGATTACACCGCGATCGAAATCTTCAACCATCTCATCCGCCTGACCCGCGATTACCCGAATGCCACAGTGCTCGTCGGCTACGAACTCGAACTTTCCCGTTTCCTCAAAAACGGATCGGACATCTGGCTCAACAACCCGATCGTCACCCGCGAGGCCTCCGGCACCTCAGGCATGACCGCCGCAATGAACGGCTCGGTCAACCTCTCGACCTACGACGGTTGGGTCTGCGAATTCGCCAAGGACGGTGAAAACTCCTTCATCATTCCACCGGCCGATCCCGCCCTTTCACCGGAAGATCGCGATCGCCACGACATGCTCGGTTTCTACTCGGCCCTCAACGAAAAGATCCTGCCCACCTATTACGACAAGCCCGATGAGTGGAGCCGCATCGTTCTCAACTCGATGAACGATGTCGTGCCGTTCTTCGACGCCGATCGCATGGTCGACGAGTACTACAAGCAGATCTACGCGTGAGTGTGATGCGTTGCCCGCCAGGGAAATAACAATTCATCGATTGGAAAGTCAGGCTCGGAAAGTCAGGATTTCAAAGCATCCCAGCACCTTGAAGTCCCGCTCGTTGTTCGTGATGAGCTGTTTCACGCCGGCATGTTGGAAGGTCGCTGCCAGCAACGTATCGAGAAGTCGCTTGCGGCCCAGTTGGTATCGCGTCAGCCAAGCCAGAAAATCCGTGACAGCCAGCCCGCAGGGAAAGACCCGCACCACCTCTCTCGCCTGCCACCAGTGCTCCGCACGCGCAATGGCGTCCGCTATCGTCAAGGGCTGCGGCATCCGTTTCCCATCCGTGACAATGTGGATGAACTCCGCGAGCGTCTGCGGCATCACGGCCAAATCATGCCCCGCGGTGAGCAAGGATCGCAAAAGTGCGGTCGCCTCACGGTGAAACGGATGATCCTGGATCTCCACCGCGACGAGGAAATCCGTATCAATCCCGTGCGTCATCGAGCATGCCCCCCAGAATATCGTCTTCGCCGGTGATCGGCAGAATCGGCCCACCGACACTGGCCGGGCGGCAATCCCGCAGCGATGTGGTGCGGTGCATGTAGTGTTGTCGGTAGAGTTCCATCGCCTCCCGGATCAACTCGGAAGTCTTCCTGTCCACCTTCCGGGCGTAATCCTGAAACTCCCCGTAAACCGGCTCGGAGACATTGACTGTGATGGTCTTCATACATGAATTAAAATGTATCCTTGCGGTTTGTCAAGTCATCGCCCCAAGTTCCCAACCCCTTTTCCCCGCCCCCGGTCCAGCCACCGGCGACTTCAACGGACCCACTCAAAGCAAATTTCTATCATTACACGTGAGGCGCAGCAGGGGATTGACGAATAAACCCCACCCGCCACCCTTAGCGAGTCCTGATGAACGCACCCACCGCCGATTGGATTGAGCAACTCGTTTCCCTTTTGGGAAAGGGGAAGGTCAGCACCAGCGCCGAGCTGATCGCCAGTCACTCGACCGACAAGTGGGATGCCAGTCATCCGCCTGATGCGGTGGTTTTCGCCGAATCGACTGCCGATGTCGCGGCGCTGATGCGCTTTGCAAGCGAGCATGAAATCCCGGTCACCACGCGTGGCGCGGGGGTCGGCTATGTCGGCGGCTGCGTGCCGATCCGCGGCGGCATCGCGCTCTCGATGATGCGCATGAACCAGATCCTTGGCATTCACCCTGAAGACGGCGTGGCCATCGTGCAGCCGGGCGTGATCACTCACGAATTGCAAAAAGCCGTGCGCGCGATCGGCTGGGAATACCCGCCCGATCCTGCCTCACTCAAGGAATGCTCGATCGGTGGAAACATCGCAACAAATGCCGGCGGCCCGCGCTGCCTGAAGTACGGCGTAACTCGTAATTATGTGCTCGGCCTCGAAGTCGTGCTGGCCGACGGCCGCGTGATGAACATCGGCGGGCGCCTGCACAAAAACAAAACCGGCTTTGACCTCATCGGGCTTTTCACTGGATCCGAGGGCATGCTGGGAATCGTCACCGAAGCCACGCTGCGGCTGATCCCTAAAGCACCGGCTCGCGCGATGCTGGCTGCGGTTTTCCCCGAGTTCTCATTGGCCGCCGCCGCCGTCCAAGCGATTCTCAATTCAGGACACCTGCCTTCGGCGCTTGAGATCACCGATGCCTTCACGCTCGCTGCCGCACGCAAACGCCTTGGTGCCGAGGTTTTTCCCGAGGGAAATGCGCACCTGATCGTTGAAGTCGATGGCCGCCCGGCCGCGGTTGCTGCCGAAATCGACGAGCTCCAGCCTCTGCTAGAATCTCTGGGTGCCTGCTTCATCGAGCGTGCGCCCGACGAAGCATCCTGCGAACGCATTTGGCAATTGCGCCGGGAGTTCTCCTACTCGCTGCGCGACACTGGGCTCACCAAGCTCAACGAGGACATCGTCGTACCGCGCTCAAAGTTGGTCGAACTCGTCACCTTCGCAAAGAAACTTCAACGCGACACCGGCATACCCGTGGCCTGTTTCGGCCATGCCGGCGATGGCAACATCCACACCAACCTGATGGTCGCAAACTACGATGAACCTAGTACTCGTGAAAAGGCCGACCATGCTCTCGACCGGCTCTTCACCTGGGTGCTCGAAAACGGTGGAACCATCACCGGCGAACACGGCGTCGGCCTCGCCAAAAAACGCTGGCTCAAACAAGCGATCGGCGAGGTCTCGCTAGCCACGCACCACGCACTCAAAAACGCCCTCGACCCAAAGGGCATTCTCAACCCCGGGAAGTTTTTGTGATTGGGGGAATTTGGAAAGAGCGGCCATTTTTTGGCAGTCGCACCCCCGCACAAAGCCACTTGCCGAGCGGATAAATCAAAGGTAGATGTTTCGTATGAAAATGAACCTTTGTGTTTTCTTTCCATTGCTGATTCTCGCCAGCAGCGCACAGGCGCAAACCTCTCGCGAGGTGGTGCGCGATGCCAGCGGCAGAGTCATTCAAACAATCGACCACCGCACCGATGCAAGCGGCACGGTGAAATCAACCACCCGCGATGCGATGGGCCGCGTCACCGGCACCGCCGTCACCCGCCAATCGGCGACCGGCACAGCACGCACGGAATACCGCGACTCAATGGGGCGCGTCGCCGGCACGGCAGAGACAAGGGCATCAACCGCTGGCACGGCACGCACCACTTATCGTGATACGATGGGGAGGGTCGCCGGCACGGCGGAAACGCGCGAAGGTGTTACGCGCACCAGCGAAGCGCGCTTTCGCGATCCCACGGGGCGCGTCTCCGGCAGCTCAACCACACGCTGCCAACCCAGCGGCGCATGCACCACCACTTATCGCGACCCGAGTGGACGAGTCATGCAATCAAGCACCGGCAAAAAACCGATTGCTCCACTGCGCGCGCCGACTCCGCCGATCAAGTGAGAAAGGTTAAGGAAAATGATCCCGAGCTAAGCATCCATCGAAGCTTCAAACACGCAGTCGCAAATCCCGAGCGCTCCATAGCAAGTCAGTTGCGGGACGCGCGCTGCCTCTCAATTTTCGCGCGCCGTCTTTGCGCCTTGGGCTGAAGCGTTCTCTCGCGCCGGCGAAGGCTTCGTTGACAAATGCCTTGCTGCCAATCACTGCGCCATCGGTGAAATACCGCACACGGCATCGCAGCATCGTTGCCATGCCAAGATCGGGCAGCACGGTGCCGTTTTCCTTTGCTTCCAAGGCTTCCGCGGTGTTCATCTGCGGCCTCACCACTCCTTTTTCGACATTGGCATTTCCACTCTTGCGGCCCAGCGCAAGCCCCATCGCGCGCCGATAGATGCGCGAAATTTCTTTCCATCGATCCGCCTCGAACCCCGCGCCTTGATGGCTCATGCAGGCTCGTACAAGCCCTTCGCGCGCCTTTTTGCCATTGCCTTTCGGCCCGCCTCCCACCGCTTCGCCATAGCTGCTCCAGCGATATTCGGCCGGGTCGGAGACCATGCCGGCGCGAACCGGATTGAGATCAATGTACGCCGCCATCGTCCGTGCGGCGATGCCGCTTTCGACGATGACACTTTTGTAGCGCTCTTCCCATAGGGTGCCCGTGCGATTGTGCGTGCGGTTGAACCAACGCGTGAAGCGCTGCAGCACGGTCTTCATGAACTCGCTCAAGTCGTGCATGCGATAGGTGAAGCGGGCGTGGATTTCAGCAACGAGGGCTGCATTTCCAGCCTTGCGCGCGTCAGACAATTCCTTTGCCACTGTGGCCACAAAGGCCTCGGTTTGGATTGCAGTTAGGCGTTTCAAAAGCTCTGCATCGGAGATCCCGCCTGCGGGCATCGGTGGCACCTCGAGCAGGATGTGGATGTGGTTCGACATCAGGCAGTAGGACAAAATCCGGCAGCCCGAGAAATTTTCCTGCATGCGCATGAAGGCCCGAAACTTCTCGCGCTCGGCCTGCTCAAAGACAAATCGCCGATCCACCACGCGGCTGATGCAATGGTAAATCGCTGGCTTTTCCGCCGAATCCTTCCACGGCACCAACCACCGCTTGCTGCTCATGAGTCACCTCCCATGCCCCACCATTTACCACAGCCATCCCCGACGGCAAGAAGAATCTCTACAATTTGTCTGGGAAATTGTAGAGAAGTGGCTGATTGGAATATTGGATGTTGGATGGAGCTATTCGTAAGCAGGGTTTCGCGGGGGGCGCGGGGGGTGGGGCAACAACGAACGTGGGGCAAAGCATGAAGGCGTGCGCAAAGCAGCGGACCAGGGGCCAGAGCCGCAGTCGGAGCCAGTGGGACCCCCACCACGCGCCACGCCACCTCAACTTCATCAAGTACGCCTCACAGCCTCACAAGGATTTCAGCAGTTTGAGCAGATCATCAGGCGCGAGGAGTTCGGGCAGGATGACTGGATCCTTGCCGGGGACGATGAGCACATTCACCGGAATGGCGCTGCGGCCAAGTTTGCGCAGCGCGGCTTCGATCGCAGGATTGGGATTGGTCTTGTCGGCCTTGAGCGTGGCGACACGCTTTTGTTTCATGAGCGCGACGACTTCCTTGGTGTAGGCGCGCTTCTTGTTCACTTGGCAGGTCGCGCACCACTGGGCGGTGAAGTCGATGTAGACCGGTCTTTGTTCGGCGAGCAGTTCGGCGACGCGCGACTCCGACCACGGCTCCCAAGTGAGATCCTTTGCCTTGGGTGGTTGCGCGAGCCAAAAGCCGGCGACCGCGATGGCGATGGCCGAAATTCCTGCGGCCATTCGGCAGGATCGGGATTTGTGCGGCAAATTCCATCGTCCGTGGATCCATGCCGCGGTGGCGATCATCGTGAGGCCGATGATGGGTAAGAGCAAATTTTCCAATCCGATTTGACCGGCGTACACCCACAGCAGATAGCCGGCGGTGGCGAAGAGTGGAAATGACATTGCTTGCTTGAAGCTTTCCATCCATGCGCCAGGGCGTGGCAGCAATTTCACGAGATTTGGAAAAATCGAGAGCACGAGATAGGGCAACGCAAGGCCGATCGCCATCGCGGCGAAGGCGGTAAAAAATTGCGTGGCGGGCAAAGCAATCGCCGCGCCGATGGCAGTACCAAGAAATGGCGCAGAGCATGGTGTCGCGACGAGTGTTGCAAGCACGCCGGAAAACAGCGAGCCGGCGATGCCTTGCTTCGATTGCAAAGACCCACCGATCGAGGTCGCGCTGGTACCGATTTCAAAAACGCCGAATAGATTCAGCGCGAGCACAAACATCAGCAGCATGAGGCCGAGCACCACCCATGGGTTTTGCAGTTGATAGCCCCAACCGATGGCCGATGCACCCGCCGCTTCGCGCGCAGCAAACAAAATGCCACTGAGCGCACCGAAGGAAAGCAAGACTCCCAAGGCAAAGGTCATGCCGTGCAGCGCGACCTTGCGGCGATCGGCACCCGCCTGCTGCACGAAGCCCATGATCTTGAGGCCGATCACCGGAAACACGCAGGGCATGAGATTGAGGATGAGCCCGCCGAGAAACATTCCGCCGAGGATGGCGAGAAATGAAGTGCCGGGTTTTGGCGAAGTGCTGGCCGCACTTGATTCGATAGGCGTGGCATCAACGCGCAATGCTTGGCTGCCGAGCAGGAAGCCGGAAATTTCGTTGCCTTGCGGGATTGCTTGATCGAGCGCATTTTTTTCCGCGCGCGGCAGGCGGATCGTCCATGCCTTGCCATCGCGAGTGATGGAGCCTCCATCGCGAGCGGAACGAATGAAGGCCTGATCGGGAATGAAGTCGGATGTCTCGGCCGCGTCGCTTTGCAGGCGCAGCACGATTTCATTGCCATCGCTGCTTGCCTGAGGCGTGCCGGAAATTTTTTGCGGCAACTTTGCACGCGCCTCGGCAAACAGCGGCGCTTGCGATGGATCGGTTTCGGCCTTGGCTCCGATGCCGAGTGTAAGAGTGAACGAATGCGTTTCGTGGATGCAGCTCTTGTCGCAAATTTGCCATGCGGCATCGGCTTGCAGCGTGACCGATGTGCCGGGTTCGAGCTTTGGTGGAGTTTGGATTTCAACGAGAAAGACCGGACTATTTTCGTAAATGAAACTTTTTCCGAGCAGCCCATCCTTCACCGAGGGCGTGGGCCATTGGATGGGACCGGCGGAAAACCCATCGGGCAGCGACCAGCGGATCGACGGGCCTTCCTCGATACCGCCCGAGTTGCGATAATAGCTGTGCCAGCCTTGCGGGTGCTCGAGGCGCAGCGCGACGCTGAACGGTTTGCCGGCTTCGAGCGTTTTGAGCTCGGAGACCAGCGTGGCTTTTGTCGCCGGCGTGTTGACGGCGAATTCGAATTGCGCCGATGCCGGGAGGCAAAGCGCGGCGAGCCAAACAAGGGCCATGCGACCAATCATGTCGCTAACGAAACGCATATTGCGGCTGGTGGCAAACACGCATGTGATTGAGACAGAAGACGGATAGACAGAAGACGCTAGAAAAGTGTTGGCGGCTTCATTTGCTGCCCTTTGATGTGCGATAATCAGGCCGGCCCGGGCTTAGCGATATTGGGAATTTTGGCACGATGAGTGCTTTTCTTCGTTTGTCGCGACGCACCAGGCGGTTCGACTGAGATGCCCTAGGGTTAATGGGTTTTCCCGGGGATGATCAGTCGGGCCGCCTTTTTCTTGCGCGTGGCGGAGTGATGCTCTTGGCTGTGTTCGCAACCGATTGGCGGTTGGCGGATTCAGAAATTTATCAACGATGGCGATCAAGGGACTCGAACTGGCAATGGCCTGCGCGAAAGCAGCCGATGAGGTGAAGGCGGAGAACATCCGCATCTGGGACATGCGCAAGGTGTCGGGGCTCACCGATTACATGATCGTGTGCTCGGGATCGTCGATGCCGCAACTGCGCGCGATTCTCAACGAGGTCTCCCAACGCGTCGAAGAAGAGCATGGCGTCAAAGCCATCCACCGCGAAGGCAAGGTCGACGCCCGCTGGGTCGTGCTCGATTACATCGATGTGATGGTGCATGTGATGCACCAAGAGCTTCGCGACTTCTACGGGCTCGAAGAGCTGTGGAAGGACGCGAAGGAAATCCCGATGGCGTGAGGGTAGCGGGCGAGGCCACCCGCGCACCATTCACTACCTGTTCGGTGGACGGAAGCCGGATCTCGACTTTTTCGCGGGCTTGGGCTCCTCGACAGGGATCGCTTCGGGTGGTGGCGGATCGGAGAATTTGCGAGCGTCATCTGAAATGTTGTAGCGGCGGTCCATGTCGCCTTGAGCCTCGTTCATCGTTTGAGGGTCGCGCACGATCGAAGGTTGGATGAACACGATCAGCTCGCTCTCGCTCTTGTCCTTGCTCTTCGTGCCGAAGAGCGGCCCGATGCCGGGGATGCGGTTGAGGATGGGAATGCCGCTTCGGTTGTCTTTGGTGGATTCGGTGATAAGCCCGCCGAGCACGACCGTTTCGTTGTTGGGAACCGTCACGGTAGTGATTAGTTCGCGGTTGAGAATGTCGGGGATTTCATAGGCATTTTCACCAGTGCCCACTGAACGATCTTCGCCGACATCGTCGCTGGTAAGATAAATCTTGAGCGTGATCTCGTTGTTCGAATTGACCAAGGGGATCACTTCGAGTTTCAGCGCAACATCCTGGTACTCGAAGTTGGTCGAAGGGCCAGAGCTGTTGGCGTAGGAGTAAGAATTTGTCGGCACGGCGATGCGCGTACCGCTGACGATCGAGCCCTTTTGGTTGTTGGCAGTGAAAATTGTTGGGCGGGATAGTACCTTGAAATTAGAATCCTCCTGCTTGGCATTGAGGTAGGCGTGAAGCGTATTGCCGATGAGGCCATAGACTTGAAGGCCCGCATCGCTGGGCAAGTTTCCGGCATTAAAGCCTGCAGGTATAACTGTGGATGCGCTTCCACCAGAAATAGTTTCGGCGCCAAGGCGAAGAGGATTTGCAAATCCTCCCGATCCGCCACGACCCGCGACATCGCCTTTCAGCGTGCGCACATAGTCCATGCCGAAGCTCCAGCCGTCGGAGATGCCGAGTTGGCCGAAGACGCAGGAGATGAGAACTTGGTCGGGCTTCGTATCAAGCTGATCGATGAGACGCTCGACGATTTCGAGTCCGGCCGGTGGGCCTTGGACGACGACTGAGTTGGTGATGTTGTCGGCGACCAACAAGGTGCGGCCGACGAGGACCGATTCGGGGGCGGTGCTGACCGATGGGTCGCTGAGGCCGCCGCCACCACCACCGCCGAAACTTCCGCCTGAGCCCGAGGAGTTGCCGCCCATGCTAGAATTGCGGCCACCCGAGTTGCGGCTTGTAGCGGCGGTGTCCTGACGCTGTTGGGCTTGCGGGCGATTGGCATTTTGCCCGCCGGGGCCGCCTTGCGTGCCGCCCTGGCCGCCTTCGCCGCCGGTGCCGGAGAAGGCGCGGGTGAGGGCATCGCCGGCGATCGGAAGAAACTCCGAGACCGTGAGGAACTTCAGCTTGCGGCGAAGGAAATTTTTCTCGCTGGTTTCCACATCGAATTCGCGCACGAGGCCCTCGACGAAGAGAAGGTCGACTGGGCGGCCCATCACGAAGATGCGGTTGGTGCGGGGGTCGGGCACGATTTGCACGGGTGTGTCTTCGCCGGCGGTTTCTGCGCCCGGGGTTCCAGCTGGGGCTCCGTTGGCGGCTGGTGCCGCATTGGCGCCTGGCGCGCCGGCACGCTGGACGCCGGCAGTTTTCTGCCCTTCCTGTTGGGCGCTGACGAGTTCGGAAATCGTCTCGGCGATTTCCGTGACATCGGCGTACTGGACCTTGATGAAGCGGGTGGCCTGGACCGAGCCCGGCTTGTCGATTTCCTTTTTGAGGTCGATCAGCTTGCGGATGAGCGAGGTGTTTTCCGTGATGACCACTGCCGAGGCATTCGGTACGGCGGCGATCGAACCGAAGGCGCCAAACTGGCCGATGATCTGAGTGAAGGTGTTCACCGCTTCGGCGGGCTTGATGTAGCTGAGGGTCATGACATACGAAATGACCGCATCGCCATCGGGCAGCGGGTCATTTTCGTTGTAGACGTCGACGCCGCGTCCGGTTGGGCGGAGGCCGCCAGTGGCGAGCGTGAGTACATCGAGATTTGGATCCTGCCCGTCGGGCACGAAGACGAAATTTTCGATGGTTGCGGCCTTGCGCAAAAGTTCGGCGGCTTTGGCGAAGGTGAGCGGGTCCTGCGGGCTGGCTTCCTGGACGAAGGAAAATTCCGCATCGGCGGCGGCCTTGGAAACAATCACGCGGCGGCCGGTGTATTTGCGGTAGAGTCCGGCGAGCGCGTTGCCGCTGAGTTTTGGTTCGACGATGTCTTCGCTGATCGTGTTTTCGCCGAGGGGGATGCCGGGTTTCGGGTCGGGCGCGCTGGCGGGTTTGGCTGTCTCTGCGGCGGGGGGGGCGGGGTTGGCGGGCTGCGGGTTGGCGGCATTCGGGCGGCCAAGTCCCTGGATTTGCCTATTGACGTTGGGTTGCGGCACAATGCGCGGGCGCGGCGGAGAGCCTTGCACAGGGACCGCCGGGGGCGCCTGCTGACCTTGGTTTGGTTCCGGAGCGGCGGGCGGAACGGGTGGTGCCTGCGCGAACAAGCAGGAGCTCGCGGCAAGGATCAGGGCGATGATGCGGATGAGGGACATAAAGGAGGGGTGGTTGAGAGGGGCCATTTCAGCGGCGACGGTTGAAGGGGCGGGGTTGGTTGGGCTGACCTTGAGGCTGGGCTGCGGCAGGATTAAAATTAGGGTTGCCGGGCGCGGGCGGTGGCACGACGCGTGGGCGCGGTTGCTTTTGGATCACTTGGCCGGGGGCACCAGGTTGACCTTGGATTTGGGGCTGTACTTGGCCCGGGGCTTGGCCGGTGGGGGCGGGCGGCGGCGGGGCGGCGATGGCTAAAAGTTTTTCATCAAAACTCACCGTGCCTTGCATCGAGCCCGAGGCCATTTCGACCGTGGTTTTCAGGGGTTGACCGGCTTCGCGGTTGACCTTGGTGATCGAAAATCCGGCGGACGATGCCTTGCCGGTCTCGACGGTGATGCGTTGATCGACCTGCTTCTTGTTGATGAGCGTGACGCGGTAGCCCTTGTTGCCGATGGGCGAGACTCCGAGCAAGGCGTAATCCTCGAGCGGGTTGGCGACGGGTGCCGCGCCCGCGACCGGCGGCTTAGCGGTGAAGGGCGAATTCGTCCAAAGGTTGGCGTAATTTCCCAATGGCTGCTTTTGCGGCACGCCCGCATGCAGCACCGCAGTCAAGGCGGGCAAAATCAGCAACAATGGAGCTTTGAAAGGCATGGGGAAATTGGCGCGGGTCATTGCGTGGCCGGCACGAACCATTGGTCGATGGTGGCGGTGCAGTCGATGAGGGTGTCGTCCTTGGCGTCGGGAGTGAGACGCAGTTGGCTGGCGATGCGGAAATTGGCGGGATCGTTGATTTGGTCAAGCCACCGATAGAGGTTCTGTTCCTTGCCGACGATGTTGAACTGTATTTTCGCGCGGTGGTAATGGCGACCTTCCGTTTCGTCGGTATCCAAGGGTTTTTGTGACTTGATCGTGAGTCCGGCATTGTTGGCCTCGGTTTCGCAAAACTGCTGGACTTTGGTAAGCGCGTCCTGGCTGGCGACTGGCGAGGGTTCGTGGTCGGTGAGCCACTGCATTTCTTCGCCGACCTTTTCGGCATTGGCTTGGAATGATTCGGCGCTGGCCAGTTTTTGTTCGGCGGCGTCGAGCTTGCGATCGAGCTCGCCGCGCTTGGATTTCATGAATCCGAAGCCGAGCAAATTGAGCACGAGGAAGCCCGCGGCGGCAAAGAAGAGCAGCAGGTTTCGTTCGCGTGGGGACATGAATTCGGGATGGGAAAAATTTTCGGGATTACGGTGGCGGAGTTTGCCCGATGAGCAATGCCGCAGGAGTGGGAAATTGTCGCTTATTCCTGGGCTTCTTCGGTCGGCAGCTCGCCGGTGAAGACAAATTCCCAGCCGCGATTCGACTGGTTTGGTTGGGGGGTTTGCCAGGTGAATTGGGTGAGTTCGTTGTGTTTGGTGAGCGCGAGGCTGAAGGCGTTGACCGACTCGAGCTTGGGCGCCTCGCCAATGAGCTTTATTTCCGTCGCGCTGACATCGGCGGTTTTGAGGCGCAGGCCGCTGTTGGGCGGGATGCAGGAGGCGATGCGGGAAAGGATGTCGACGGGTGCGTGGGTGCGGTCGACCGCGTGGGCGAGCTCGTCCCATTTGGCGGCGTGCTGCGTGTAGGCCTCGATGTTGGGTGCGGCCTCTTCGGCTTGGGCGAGGAGATTGCGGGTTTGGGAGGAGGTCTGCCAGAGGCCGAAAACGAACCAGCCGATCAGGCCGAGGTAAACGAGAGCAGCAGCGGCGGCAGCGCTGATGATGGCGCGGCGGCGTTGGGCGGTGCGGCGGGCAGCACGGACATCGGCCGGCAGGAGCTTGCTGAGCAGCTCGGGCGGAACAGGCAGCGGGCGGGGCTCGACTTCGGTCGGCAGTCCGAGCGCATGGCCGAAGGGCTCGACATCGGCGCGGTCGAGAGCGGCCCAAACTTTCACGCGGGCCGGCTCGGCATCGAGCCCCTGCATGGAAAGCTGGGCGAGCGAGAGGCGGATTTCGCGGGCGAGCGCGGCATCGGGCAATTTCGCATCGACCGAAGTCGCTTGGCAGTAAGCGAGCTTGCCGTGGTGGTAGAGCGCGAACACCCAGCGGCCGAATTCTTTCCAAACTGCGAGCGAGTTGCCATCGACATGAAACGCGCGTGGCGAAATGTCGAAGCCAGTTGGCGAACGCGGCGGGAGTTCCTCGTCGCTTGGCGATTTGAGAAACACCGAAAGCAAAGCTGTGTTTTCCGCCTCACGGGCGATCACAAACACATCGGTGAGCTGGCCAGCCATCGGATCGGGGCGCAGGCCAAGGCGCTCGGCATGCAGCGCGGCGAGGTCGGCAAAGAGCGATTCGTCATCGCTGGTCACGCGCATCGGCACCGCAGTGAGCGACTTCACCGGGAAAAACATCGTCAGCTCGCCGGGCGGCAAATTGGCAAGCCCGGAGGCCATCGCCGTCGCGACCGATTCGCGCGCTTGGTAGCCGGCCTCGCCCGTGCCGGACCAGACTTCCCAAGCGTCTTCGCCAGGGATCAGTAGCACATGTTCGATAGGTTTGCTCACGGGATGATTTCTTCGTTGCGTTGCAGGAGGGCCAATTTGCCAGTTCGATTGCGAACAATCACGCTGATTTTTCGTTTACATCCATCGGCCTGGCCGAGGCTCTCGATGTGGGTGGTGGTGTCATTGACGGTGAAGCGGCGGGCGATGTCCGGCCGGGCGGCGGAGTCGAGGCCGAGGAGCTGGAGGGCGGCGGCGGCATTTTCGAAGGGTTGGTCATCTTCCGTGTCACGAATGCCGTCGGGGCCACAAACTGTCTCTGGAATGATCTCCGCCTGGCTGGGATCGCACTCGGCGGCGGCGGCGATGAGCTCGGCAGCGGCCTCATTGAGATCGAGGGGTCCCCCGCTCCAGACCGTGAACCACTCGCGCCAATCCGGGCGGGCTTCCTCGACGAGGTCCATGCCGCGCACGAGACGGACCTCGGAAATATCATAAAAGGGCCGGTTGAAGGGCTGATTGATGCGGCCGGCGGATTCGTAATCCTTCACCTCCGCGCCGTTGAGGGCGACATTGTCATCGGGGTCGACCCAATCGCAGAGCGCGTCGGCAATGGCCATCGCGTCATCGAGGCTGAGGCCCCAATCGGTGAAAATTTCGCGCAGCAGCGGTTTGTCTTCCTGGAGGATGATCGCGTTGATGTTGAAGCGTGCGCCTTCGGAGGTCATTTTGACTTCGAAGCCCTCGCCGCCGTCTCCACCGCCTTGGCGAAGGATCGGATCGCTGCGTTTCACAACCGGGTTGCAGGCGACGGCGATGCCTTTTTCCGCCACTTGTCGGGCGTGCGAGCCATGAATTTTTGCCGAGGCGAGTTCCATGTCGAACGAGATCACGCGCAGCGCCGCCATCGAGGCAAGGCCGAGGATCGCGATGAGCCAGATCACCGCCAGCAGCGCCATGCCGCGGGGAGATCGTCGCATGGAAATTTTGCGTGAAGCGTTCATTGGTTGTTCGGCGGGGTTTCGCCGCCGGGGTTGATGTTGATTTCCGGCAGGCCCACCGAGCCGCCGCCGTCTTGGCCATCTTCGGGTTGACCCTCGGGGTTTTCGACATTCGGATTTTGATTTTGATTCGCGCCTTGTGTCATTTGGCGCATCACCACTTCCGGGTTGAGGCGTGGCGGGATCCAAAAAATTTGGCGGATCTCTTCGCCTTTTGCGCCCATCGCCATCGTGACTTCGATTTGCAGCGGGAGCCGGCCTTGGTTGTGCCAGTCGAATTGCCATTCCATCGAGCGGCCATCGAGCACGCGCCATTCGAAGTAGGAAACATCCTGGAGCAGCACGATTTCGGCGAAGGGTTTTTCCTTGAGCGCGCTCATCGTGCTTTGCTCGGAGTCTTCGAGAATTTCGTTTTCGTAGTAGCGCAGCACGATGTCGAGAAATCCGCTGCGGCGCTTGACGGTTGAGAGCTGCACCGCCTTGGCGATGCGTTCGCCGCCAGACCAGTTGAAGCCGAGCGGGACATTTTGCAGCGTGAGATCGGAAAGGTAGTGCGAGCCTTTGTCATCGACTTTCAGATCAAGGCGCGCGTTGCCGGGCAGCGATGCAAAGCGGCGGCCGAGCAGTTCGAAAAACGCCTGCTGTCGCATTTCCTCGTTCTGCGTTTCGACAATCGTTTTGCCGAGAGCCAGCGAAGTGCGCGCGATGCCAACCACCATGCCGACGATGATACTCAGCAAGCCGACAGCGATCACCACCTCAAGCAAGGTGAAGCCGCGACGCGTGCGTGATGGCGGCGAAATTTTCATGGCTGGTACATCATGCCGTAGCGCCATGTTTCGGCGCTGCGTTCCTGCGATCGGCCGTTCTCGACCCACTTTGCCTTGATGCGAATGAGGAACATGTCCTGCAGTTGTTGGCCTTCCTCGTTGAGCAAATCTTCGATGCGTTCGATGTTCGTCTCGAGCTCGACGCCGGTTTCGCCGATCTCGATCGTGTCGGAGCCTTCCTCGATCGTCGGTTGTGAAAGTGTTTCTTCAAGCGCGCTGTCGAGAATGCGGGTGATGCGCAATTCGCTTTGCGCCAGCGACGCAGTGGCGGCCATGCGGTTGAGAGCAACGGTGAATCCGGTCGCGGCCATGCCGAAGACCGCGAGGGCGAGGATCATCTCGAGCAGCAGGAAGCCGGACTTCCGAATCGGGTGGCTGGCGTTCATCGTGCTTCAATTTCGCTTTCGCGGATGGCGGCAGTGAGCGGCTCGAAGGTGTCGGCCGACCAGCTTTGATCGAGCACCAGTTTCACGGAAAGCGGTTCGCAAAGACCTTCGGGATCAAAACGCCAGATGTGCACATCTTCCTTCACGGTATCGAGCCACTCCTTTGAATCCCAACGACGCACGAACAGGCTCATGTCACCCTTGATGCGGAATTCCTCGCGCGTGGCGGAGGCGTCGCTTTGGACCTCCACATCGCGCTTTTTCGATTTGCGCAAAGGTCGGCCCGCTTCGGCGAGTGGCAACATGCGCACGCGGTCGGCGCGAAACTCCAAGGCATACGGCGTCTGATGCAGCATCGATGTGACGCGCGCGCGCTTGGCGAGCAACTCGATTTCTCCCGACGCGCGACGCAGCGAATGTTCGTCGGACGAATAAACCATCAGGCCCACCGCGCCGCCCATGACGACGGCCGCGATTGCGAGTACGACGACAAGTTCGATGAGCGTGAATCCGCGGCGGAGGTCAGTCGTCTTGACTGCTGAGGTCATCGGGAGTGTTTTCCATGCCATCGGGACCCTTGCTCAGGATCTCGAATTCATTGACGCGCTTGCGGCCGGGAAAGCGGTAGTTGTAGGGCGAGTCCCATGGGTCGAGCGGGATCTTGCTCATGACTTGCACCCAGCGGCGCGGCACCGGCGTGCTGGTGGGTTTTTCCTGGAGCGACTTGAGGCCTTGCTGGCTGGTCGGGTAGCTGCCGGCGTTGAGCTTGTACATTTGCAGCGCGCTTTCGAGGCTCTTGAAGTCGGCCTCTACCTGCTTGAGTTTGGCCGCATCGCCGATGCCGCGCATCGCGAAGATCGCGCCGCCGAGGATCATGGCGATGATCCCGAGCACGATGACCATTTCGAGGAGAGTGAAACCTTTGCGGCGACGAGTGGATGGGGCGGTGGAGATTTTCATGAAACGGGAATGAGCTTGCGGCGGAAGCCTCGCACGAAAGGTAATGCCACGCGATGCCAAATTTGTCGGCAAAATCCGCGAGATTTCCCAGGCTTTGCGGTTGAAATTCCGCGGATCTGGCATTCGATGGGGATCCAGGCCGGTTTCATGAGTGCAGCGAATTTCAGGATCAAGCTCCGCGAGGTGCCCCACCAACCCGGGGTCTACCTGATGAAGGATCATTTGGGCTCGATCATCTATGTCGGCAAGGCCCGCGATCTCAAGCGGCGCGTCTCGAGTTATTTCATGCCCTCGCGCAAGATGCGGGCCGACATCAAGACCCGCGCACTGATCGACTCGATCCACGATTTCGAGTTCCATGTCGTGCGCAATGAGGAAGAGTCGCTGTTGCTCGAGGGCAAGCTCATCAAGGACTACCGGCCGCGCTACAATGTCGCGTTTCGTGATGACAAACGATTCCTGCTCGCGCGGGTGCGGCTGGCGGATCCGTGGCCGCGCTTTGTGACGACGCGGGTGAGAAAAGAGGATGGCTCAAAATACTTCGGGCCATTTCCGCATTCGAGCGCGTTGAACCACACGCTCGAGTGGCTCAACCGCAGCCTTGGTTTGCGCGTGTGCCGACCGACTGACCCCGGCGAGGCGGAGTACCGTCATTGCAATGCCGACATCATCCGCAACTGCTCGGCCCCCTGCGTCGGGCGCATCTCGCGCGAAGAGTATCTTGCGAGGGTCGAGGAGGCTTGCCGAATCCTTGAAGGCAAGGGCAAACGCGAATTGTTCGACGGGCTGCGTAAAGACATGGAGGCCGCTGCCGAGGCGATGGATTTCGAGCGCGCCGCAACGCTGCGCGACATTTTGCAAAACTTGGAAAAAACACTCACGCCAACGCGACAATTCAGCCGCGGCCGCGGACTGCCGAGCACGGTGAAGCCGCTCGAAGATCTCGCCGAGCTTGGCGAAGAGCTAGGGCTCGGGGGGCCGCCACGCGTGATGGAGTGCTTCGACATCTCGAATGTTTCATCCAACCACATCGTCGCGTCGATGGTGCGCTTCACCGATGGCAGGCCCGACAACCAAAACTACCGCAGGTATCGCATCAAGACCGTTGAGGGTCAGGATGATTTCGCGTCGATGGCCGAAGTCATCCGCCGCCGCTACTCGCGCATCCTGCTGGAAAATGTTGGTGCGGCACCCGACATCGCCGACTCGCAGGAGAATGCGGTTGAGGCATTGCGGCGCTTGGCGCGCGAGGGTCGGGCGCGGATCGTGCTGCCGGATTTGGTGATCGTCGATGGCGGCAAAGGCCAGCTGGGCATGGCGGTGAAAGAACTGCGCGCCTTGGGATTGCATGAGCTGCCGGTGATCGGATTGGCAAAGCAGCATGAGGAAATTTTTGTTCCAGGCAAAAGTGAGTCGATCCGTTTGCCGCATGACCGCGGAGCTTTGAAATTGCTGCAGCGAATCCGCGACGAAGCGCACCGCTTTGCCAACAGCTACAATGCTTTGCTGTACCGGCGGAGAATGCGCGAGAGTTTGCTCGACGATTGCCCGGGCATGTCGGCCGCAAGAAAACAAAGACTACTCAAAAAGTTTGGCAGCGTTGCACGCATCCGCGGTGCAAGCGCCGAAGAAATTGCTAGCCTGCCGGGAATCTCCGTTCGCTCGGCGCAGGCCTTGCTCGATCATTTGCGCGAGTGAGCGGTGGTGGTGTAGCAGCTGCAAATTTACTATTTCCCAGACAAATAGTAAGAAAAGCCCAAGAAATCAGGGGCGCAGAGGGTCGGCTGCTTTTCACGCTGATTTAACATTTGCTTTGCGTTCATTTTACAGCGTCCGCGGCAATGTCTCATTCAATCCGGGATGCTTCCCGGAGAACAAACTTATCACTACCATGAAAATCAGAAATTACGATCAAAGCATCCGCCAGATTGGCGCGCTACTTGTCACAGCCACAACGCTGCTTTTCGGCAGCACGTTGGCGCGCGGAGCCACGCTCTGGGACGGCGTTTATCTCGATGTGTTCGGTGGGTTCTCAGGGCTCTCCAGCGGCGATGTGAAACAGTCCGGGCAAACCAGCGAGGGCTCCTACGACGGGGGCTTTCTCTCCGGTTTGGCGGTCGGCAAGGAGCTATCTCCGGCGTGGTCGCTCGAACTCGAGTGGTCCTATCGGAACAATGGCGTGGATTCCATGAACGGCGGCGTTTTTGACGGCGTGAGCGACGGTGACTTCGCTTCCACAAACCTCATGTTCAATGCCATTTATACCTTCCGTCGTGATGAAAAGAATGAAGGCTTTTTTAACAGAATCAGCCCCTATGTGGGTCTTGGTCTCGGAGCGATGCAGGAAGTGGACATCGATATGAAAGTCGCCGGCGTCGAGCAGGAGTTCTCGGACCACTGGGCACCCTCCTCGCAGATTATCGTGGGCGCGATCTATCCGATCAACGCATGCTTTTCCGCCTTTGCGGAGCTCCGCTATCATTATTCCGGCAGCCCCACACTGGATGCGGAAAACGGTGGCGGAAGGGTGGATGCGGATTACGATGGATATTCGGCCCTGTTCGGATTGCGCTACTCTTTCTGAGGACTCGCATTCTGAAGGAAATTATGGACGATGCCGTCTGATGAACGATGCGCCGCCACTCCCCGTCCTGCTGGTGGAAGACGATCCTGATCTCGCTGCAAACATTCAGGATTTTCTTGAGCATAACGGATGGAGAGTGGACCACGCTCCCAATGGGGCGCTGGCGATTCACCAGCTCATCAGCGGAAGATATTCTGCCGGGATTTTTGATTTGAGGTTGCCCGGCATCGGCGGGCTTGAGCTCTGCGAGCGGGCCCGCACAGGCATCGCTCCCGCTCTGCCCGTCCTGATGCTTACAGCGGCTGGCACTCTTGAGGATCGGCTGCGCGGTTTTCGCGCCGGGGCGGATGACTATCTCGTCAAGCCATTTGCGCTGGCGGAACTGCTGGCGCGACTCCAAGCGTTGATCCGGCGCGCAGCGGCGATTGTACACAGCCCCGGAGGAAATTTATGCATCGGCGATCTTCAGTTGTGCATTTCCACCCGCGAAGTAAGCCGTGGCGGACAACGCCTCACCTTGACGAACATGGGGTTTGCCATCCTGGAGAAACTCATGCGCCACTCTCCGGCAATTGTGCTGCGCTCCGATCTTGAGTTCCATCTCTGGGGAGATGAGCCCCCGGGCAGCGATTCGCTTCGCACTCACATTGCCACCTTGCGTGCCGCCATCGACCCTCCTGGTTTGCCACCGCTCCTGCTAACCCATCGTGGCGTCGGATTCCAACTCCTGTCCACACGCCATCCCTCTTCATGAGACCGCCCCGGCTCGAGTCACGCATCCGGTTGCTCATTGTTTGCTTCGCCGCACTGATCATCCTCGTTGTTTCCGGTATCGGATGGATCATTTTGTCGGATGCCGAGGATGCGATCCATGATCGCTATTTCATCAAGACCGCGGAAGACATCGTCACCGATCGTTCCGGAGCCACTCTGCCCGCAGGTGTCACGGCCCATGCGGACGCGAGTTTTCTCATGGAAAAAATGCGGCTGCATGAAATTCCGTCCGCTCCCGGTCTGTATGAAATCTTCGCCAATGATGACCTGACACGCAGCGTGGTAGTTCGAACATTTTTTGATCGATTGCAGCTATGGATTATCCTCGGCTACGAGCGAGAATTTCGTCTCTGGATCGCCCCGGAAGAATGCACGGGAAACATGAGCGTGGTGTTGGCCGACCTCAGCACTACGGAACTTAGCGAGGCTGAAACGGACAAGGCGCGCGAGCGGCTCCTCATCCTGAGTGCGCTGCTTTTTCTACTCGCCCTCGGCATCGGCCAACTCATCAGCCAATGGGCGTTAAAGCCGGTGCGCGAGCTTACTCGGCGCGTGCTACATGATCGGGCTGATACGCAAGCATCATTGCTTCACAAAGATTTTCCTTCCGATGAAATCGGCCAGCTTGCATCTGCGTTGGACGATTATCGGCAACGCCTCGGAGCAGCGCTATTGCGGGAGCGTCATTTTCTATCCGACTGCAGTCATGAGCTCAGGACGCCCATCGCGACACTTAAGTCCGCGCTTGATCTGCTGGATCAGGCTGCGGACAACGCAATCTCTCGGGACCGCATCACAGAGCGCATGCGACGATCGGCCCAACGGATGGAACGACTGGTCCGGACCTTTCTTCTGCTCGCCCGTGAGCGAAGGCCGCCAGTTAGCGCAGGGTCCGTAAACATAGAAAAGATCGTTCGATCCGTTGCTGATGAACTCAGCGCACTTCACCCCGAGCACCCTCTAAAGATCACTATTCAAAGTGATCGCGAGGTGATGCATGAAATCGACACTGAGACTCTGACGGTGTTGTGTCACAACCTCATCGAAAATGCCTACCTGCATGTTGGCGGTGGACTTTTGGAAATCACGATTCGTTCAAATGCTGAATCCGTGAATCTTGTGTTTCAGGACGATGGTCCGGGATTTCCCGAGCTTCCAGGCCCGACGGTTCCGGGCGGTTATGGCATTGGTCTATCGCTCGTGGAACGGCTCTGCAAGGCGTGCGGCTGGACCTTTATTCGGGGCTCGGGGCAACGGGGTGGAGCAAGGCTGGAGGTGGGTATCCACGCACGTTACCATTTTCCAGATGCTTCATGAATGATGTTGGATGACACTTTCGCTGACAGCACGCTGGATTTGGAGCGGGCCCGCTTTACGGCGGGGCTTGCTGACCATTTCACTTTTTGCGCGGGCCCACCCTTCTGGGTGGGAAGATGTAGCGATTTTTCATCCGACTTAAGCATTTCGTGTTTCATGAAAATAAGATGCGATAACGCATATCCCCCTATCAAGTAGCCACTTGTCGGACCTTTCGGAATGCGCTTGCCGCATTGGCGGCAGTTTTTCGACGCCGCGAGGCGCACTTGGCATGGCTGGAGCGAAGCGAAGGCAAAAAGGGTCCTGCGCCCGAATCAGCCGACGCCGCGAGTCTGCTTCGCCCTACCGGCACTTCTACTATTTCCCAGACAAATAGTAAGAAAAGCCCAAGAAATCAGCGATGCTGAAGGTTTCTTGGGGGCTTGTGGGGGGCATGATGCCGAATTACGGGAGTACGGGAGGACATCACATATCCACTTATCAAGCCGCCGTCCCTTCTGCGGGCCTTTCGGAGAAAGGTCCCTGCCCGTGGGTGCCCCTATCGGACATCATCCTGTGAAAGCGAGCGAGTGACGCTTTCCGGCAAGGGGTTGGTGCTGAGCCATGCCTTGGCGGCGGTGGCATCGCGGCGGATCCATGCGCCCATCGCGCGGCGATACATTTCGTTGCGGCGATCCTCATCGCCGATGCGCGACACTTCGCCGAGTGCGGCGGCGGGGTCCTTGCCAAACGAGTGCCAGATGAAATTGCGCACCGTGCGGTCGTTCACTTCGTCGGGGTATTGATCCATCAGCGCGACCGCTTCAGTCGGTTTGCTCAAGGCGAGGCGCGAGACCACTCCGCGCAAGGCGTCGCTGCGGACTTCCCCGGTCGGCAGCGTGTTGAGCGCGCTGCGGGCGGCGGCTTCATCCTGCTTTGCCCAGATGCCGAAGACATCGTCGAGCCGGCGATCTAATGCCTCGCCTGGATTTTCCATGAGCCACGCGACCGTGCCGGCAGGATCGGTTTTTGCCATCGCCTCGGCCGCGCGCATCATCGCGCCATTGCGCAGGGCATCATCATTGATGGAGGTGATCCATGTGCGCGTGGACTCATTGCCCTTGGCGAGCAGATGTGGCAAAAGAGCATCCAATGCCTCGCCGCGTTCGACACTTCGCGGCATGGATTTGAGCAAATTGGCGGCGCCCTCGATGTCGGTCGCCGCGATGCCGCGGATGACGCCGATCAGCCACGGATTCGCACCGTCTCCCTGATGGTTGGTTTGCGCCCAACGGATCGCTGCTGCTGCGTCTTCGGTCGCCCAGCTCGCAAGAATCGCACGCGCGGCGAAAGGATTATCGGTCTTGGCCTTGGCGTAAGCCAGCGCCGCGAGCGGATCCACCTTCGCCCATGCAGCAAGGATCAGGCCATATTCGCCGAGCCGTTCTTCGGTGATGCCAAGGGCACGGAAATGATCGACGACACTTTCAAAATCTCCGGGTGCGAGGCGATCGAGAAATGCCAGCAGCGCGCGGTTGCGTTCGTAGGGGTTTTCGCCACGGACGATGGACTCGAGCCGCGCCAATCTTTCCGCCAGGGATGCGGCGGCGGATGCCTGACGCTCGCCGGGCGCGGATGCCTGCGATGATGCGGCGTCATTTCTTAGCGGGCGGCTTGCGCGCTCGGCAGGTTTTTCATCTGCCGTGGCATCATTTTGAGATGGCCTCGTGATGCGGCCGGCTTCGAAGGCGGCCAGCGCGGTGACCAGGAAAATGGCGGCGGTGAGTATCGGCTTGCGATTCATCAGTGCGGTGCTCGGATGCCGTCCAGCATCGCATCAAACGGTCCTGCCGCCAGTGGAAAAATCGGCGGAGCCGCATCAAATGCCCGAATGGCGCCGGCCACCGCCATCGGTGCTTAGGAAGCGATAGTAAACCTCTAGCATCAGGATGCAGAGGGTGGTGCGGTAAGTTTTGTTTTGAACAAACTCAGGAGCCACCGCGCGGATTTCCTTGCCGCCACCGGGCACTCTCCATGAGCCATCGGTATCTTGGCCCTTGAGCACCTGATCACGGAACATCAAATTGTATTTTTCCCAATACTCGCCGCCGAGCTGCATCATCGCCTGCGATTCGTAATAGTGGCCGTAGAGGTCGGCGTACTGATCGTCGTAGGTGAATTTTGAATTCTTGAGAATGTAGTCGGCGCCCTTGCGGACCTCGCTGCGGTTGCCCTTGCCCCACATCTGGTTGGCGAGCATGCCGACACCGGTAAGCGTGTGATAATCCGAATGCGAGGCTTTGGAAGAGTAACCAAAGCCGCCGCTTTCATCTTGGCAGTTGTTGATGTAATCAAGAGTCTTGTTGACGGTCGGCTGCAGGCCCTTGAACTGGATGGGTGTGTGACTGCAGGCCTTGAGTGCTTGGACATGCCAGCCGGTGACCGAGGTGTCGGTATGGGCGTTGTCCGCAGTGCTGTATGCATATGCCCAGCCGCCATTCTTATGCTGGTTGTCGATGATGAACTGGCCTGCCTTTTGGGTGACTTCGGACAAGTTGGGCACCACCAGCTTCATTTCCTTGCAGAAAGTGAGAGCCTCCCCGAGAGCATAAGTGGCGATCGAATGCTCGTAGCACCATTGTGGAGAGGCGAGGTTGGTGGCCAGCATGCCGTTGTTCTTCATGCCCCTATTGACGAGGTAGACAATGCCTTTGAGGCAGGAATCGCCGAACTCGTCGGAGGCCGGAGTTTCGCAATGGCCGAAGTAGGCGAGCAGGGCGAGCCCGGTCATCGCCACGGGGTAGCCATCGTTCGCCCATGAACCGTCCGCCGACTGGTTGGCCTTGAGCCAGCGCAGGCCTTTGAGTACCGCCTCCTCGCAGGCAGGGGTGCCGCCGTTTTCCTTAAGACGCTGCAAGCGATCGTCCTTCGAGCAACGCTTGCGCATGGTTTCGGGAACAAGGCCGAAAAGCTTGCCGGCGCCACCACCTTTGCCGATGCCTGTGCCAAGGCCATCGCCCGCGCCAAAGCCTTGGCCGACTCCCGCGCCGAGACCGCCGCCACCCATGCTGCCGCCACCAAGGGATGCGAGCGCCGACATTTCACCGAAACTATCGCCCGGATCGGGAATCGAGTAAGAGGAGGTCGCGCCTTCGGCAAAGACGCGTTTCACGCTGGTCGAGGGAGTGATTTGCTGGCGTTTTTTCTGCTGGACATTGGTTTGCGCACCGCGCTCGCCACCGCCGCCGCCGGCTGGCATGAAGTCGACCTTTTTCTCCGCTTCATAGATCACTTGGTAAACCCATAGGCCGCCGGCAATGAAGAGGACCGCATGGATCAATGCCGCGATCATGAGCGAGCCGCCGCCAAGCTTCATCCACCAAGTCTGCTTCTTGGGCTTGATGGGGGTGGAATGCCCATCTTCGTGGATGGCATTCTCATCGCTATCGTGATTTTCCATGATGGGGTTCAAATAAATCGTTCAGGCCGGACGGATGGGAAGCCAGGTCATTCGGGGCTTCCGGCCTGGAAGCTCACATTGGTGATTTTTGCGCGGCTCAGGGCATCGAGAACATCGACCACCCTTTCGTAGCGCGCAAGTTCGTTGGCGTAGATCGTGACGAGCACCTCAGACTTTGAAGCGGCGCTGCTTTCGCGCAGCTGGTTGAGGTTGCTGGCGAGCTCGGGCAGCAGCTTCGCCTCGGGGGTGTCGAGCGGATCGTCGTTGAGAAACACCTGGCCGTCGTCCTCGATGCTCACGGCGATCTCATCGGGCGTCGGCGTGTCGCTCTGGGTCTCGACAGTGCCGGGCAACTTGGTGACATGCGCATTCTCCATTTGGATGTCGCTGGCCGACACGATAAAGAACAGAAGAATCACGAAAACCACGTCGATCATCGGCGCAATCTGGAAGCCGATGTTGACTTCGGCATTGGCCTTCCTGCGGTGGCGGTGTCTTTTGTTCATGGGCGAGTCACTTATTGGACGAGGCGAATGCGATGTCGGCAATGCCGGCCTCGCCGATGAGGTTCATGATTTTCTGGATCTCGCCGGCGGGCACTGCGGCGTCGCCGCGCACGACGATGCGGAGTTTCGGATCGCGCTCGCGACTGCCCTGAAGGATCGGGACGACTTCCTGCCAGTCGCCGAAGATGCGGTCGTCGACGACGAGCACGCCTTTGTTGGTGGCCGCATCGTAGCGGATGTTGACGGCCATTTCGTGCTTGGCCATCTCGGCCTCACGTTGCTTGGCGTTCGGCGAGATGGGCAGCGTGAGATTCTTGTCGACCTTGAGCACCTCGGCGGAGGTGATCATGACGAAGAAGACGAGCAGCACGAGCAGCACATCGATCATCGGAGCAATCTGGAACTCAGGTTCCCCGTCTCCGCCACCACCACCACCGGCCATAGGATCAGTTGATTATGAGTTGTTGAAAAAAGATATTTTTAGGGCGGCTCAGGCTTCGTTGGCTTGAGCGCCTTCGGAGCCTTGCACCCAGTTCGGCAGGGCGGCGTAGGTTTCCTCTTGGCCGACGTCAGCGTCCTTGAGGTAATCGTAAGGCGCGTTGCGGAAGATGCGTTCGGTTTGCTCGTGGAGGTGATGCACCGCACCTTGGAGCTTATTGCGCAGGAAGTAGAAGGCCATGAACGCGGGGATGGCGACGAGCAGACCCGCGGCCGTCGCGACAAGCACCTCGCCGATGTGGCCTGCGAGCTCGCCTACGCCACCGGAAAGACCGGTGGTGCCAAGGCTTCCGAAGGCACCTTTCATGCCGCCGACGGTACCGAGCAGACCGACCATCGGTGCGTTAACACCGATAACCGAGAGGTAGTTGATCCGGGTTTGAAGCGTGGAGTTGATTTTTTCGACCGTGGCATAAACCGCTTCTTCGGTCGCTTCCTTGCCATAGCCAATCGAGCCAAGGCCAGCGCGCATGACTTCGGCAAATGGGCTGAAGCTGTTCTTCATCGCTTGGTAGGCGCCGACATAGTCGCCGGCGCGGAATAGGCCTTGCACGGTCGCGACATCATCAACCGGCGTCATCTTCTTGCTGTTGGTGCGAAGCCAAATGTCGATGATCAACCAGACCATCGCGACCGAGAAAACGAGAAGGAAGTGCATGACCATGCCGCCTTCGTGGTAGGTGTCGAGAATGGTCCTTTCGGTGACTCCGGCTTTGGGCGCGGAGGCAAAGGCCGTCACGGGAAACAACAGGAGCGCGGTGAGCGTGGTGCACGCGGCTTGGCGGGTGGTGGATTTCATGGTGATCGTTATGTGAGATGTAAGTTGATGGATGGTGGAGTGTTTACTTCAATGATTCAAGTCGCTTGTTGGCCTCATCAGTCAAAATCGTTCCCTGCGTGACGCGTAGTGCGGATTGGATCAGCAGGCCCGCCTCGTCGCGGCGATTGAGGGCGGCGAGCATGTCGGCAGCGAGAATTTCGGCGGCGGCGTTGAGAATGAGTCCGCCCGAGGAGTGAAGCCCGGGCACCGCGAGCAGGGAGTGGAGAGCCTCGGGGGTTTTCTTTTGTTGCTTGAGCAGCTTGGCCCGAAAAAAGGACGCGTAGGCTGCGACATCCGCCGGCATTTCATCGGTGGTGAGGTCCTTGAGGGAAATGTCGCGTTCTTCCAGTCCGGTGCTTTCGGGCATCAGCAATGCTTTGCCGAGCGAAACAAAAGGATCACTGCCTTGGGCTGGCGTGACGTCGGAAATGTCCTTGCCAAGCTGCGTGCAGCGGGCCGAGTCGCCAGTCAGCGCGTAGCTCACCAGCAACGCGCGTGCGGATTCGAGCCAGAAATTTCCCGGGATTTTCGCCGAGACCCGGTGGGTGGCGACAAGGGACTCAAGCAGCGGGATGGCTTCGCTCTGCTTCTCGAAGAGGATCAACGCGATGGCTTGGTTCATTTCGGGCGGACGGTCGCCAAAGATGTGATCGACCGCTTGGAGCGGAAATGATTGGCCTGGGCTAAAGCCTTCGGCCGCGCTCTTGATGAGCACTTTGTCTTGAGCGATGTCGACTGCGGAGATGGGGATCGAACGACCATTCTGAAAGACCAGTTGGACGGGCTCCGCACCAAGCGGCGCCACCGAGAAGGCGAGCGCGATCGGCAGCAGGCGGGTGATTGGAGTGATTGGGGACATGGCCGGGTTGGGTTAGTTCACACTTGCCGCTTTTTTGGCGGGTTTGGTGTTTTTGAGTTTCGGATGCTCGGCCAATGCCTTGAGCGTTTCGGCGGCGAGCGTTTCCTCACCGAGCTCCTTGGCGGTCTCGTACGCCTGCCAGTAAGCCTCGGCGCAGACATCGGGGAAACCTTGATAAGCGACATAAACGCGCTGGTAGGTGCCGTGAGCCTTCTTGAGCAGCTCCGTACCTTCGGCGCCGGAGGCCTTGGCGGCCTGCTTGCGGTAGACCTTGGCGAGCAGCATGTAGGCATCAGCCGCCGATTGACCGCGGAACATTTTGTCGCCGACGGTGTTGAGGGCGAGTTTGATGGCGTCCTCTTGCTTATCGAGGTCGACGAGCGCCTCGAGTCTGCCGAGCGTCGCCTCCTTGAAGCGCGACATGCCGGGATTGTTTTGGAGCGCCTCGTCGAAAATCTTGAGGGCCTCTTCGGGCTTCTTGCGGGCGAGTGCGACCAAGCCCATGCCCACCGGGCCGGCATCGGAGAAGGACGACTCGCTGTAGCGCTCGACGAGGCGCTTGTACATCGCCTCGGCACCCTCGAGGTCGCCGTTCTTTAGGAGGATATCGCCAGAAACGGTGAGCAGTGCGGGGCTGAGCACCGTTGGGTCCTTGGCGTTCGTGGTCGCAATGCCTTTCATGTAGAGGTCCGAGCGATCGTTGCGCCGCAGCAATTGGGCGAGGCGGGCTCTGGCATAATAAACGCGCGCGGAGGTGGTCGGATTTTCCTGTCCGGCAGTGACTTGTGCGAGGACGTCGGTGAGCTGCTTGTCGATCGCGTCGACATCGATCTCTGATGGCTTCTTGCGCGGGACCAGAGTCTTGACCAGCTCGTCGATCAGGAACTCCACCTGTTCGCTGGAGGGCTTGGCGATGCGGGACTTGAGTGAGTTGCCCAGCAACTCCGCCGCTTCGGCCCCCTTGCCTTCGCGGACCTTCATCTTCGCCACCCAAGTGGCCGAGAGCAGGGCCAGTGAGCTGTCCGGCCTGCGGTTGAGGAAATCGCCGTGCAGCTCCGCAACGCCCGCCCAGTCCTTTCTGCCCTGCAGGATGGTGGTCGCGGAATCGAGACCATATTGCACGACGTCGTCGGGGCTTTGCGTCCAGACCGCCTTCTTGTACGCATCGAGCGCCTCGTCCTCACGGTTCTTGCGTTTGTAAGTGTCGGCCAGCAGGCAGTACATCGAGCCGTTCGCGTTGTCGTCGGGGTGTTCGTTGAGGAATTTTTTCAGGTCGCGGATGACCTTGTCGGATTGGTCCTCTTCCTTGTCATTGAAATCGATGAAGGACAGGCGGTAGCGCATGTCGCCGGCGAAGCGTCCATCGGGGAACTTCGTCAGGTACTCGTTGCAGGCCGCGAGCGTTTCCTTGTACTTGTTGGTGAGGAAATTCGACATCGCCACATAATAAAGGGCGTTCTCGACGAGGGGGCTGTTGGGATAAGTTTTGAGAAACTTCGCGATCATCGGCGCGGCTTCCGCGAAGCGGCCTTCTTGGAAGGTCGCAAGCGCTTGGAAGAAAACGAAGCGATCGAGATTGTCAGATTTCGGAAATTTCGTCTCAAGCCCGCGGTAAAACGCGCCGACTTCTTTCCAGTTGCCGCCTTGCACGAGCACCTCGCCAGACAGTGTTGCCACCTGCTCAATGTTTTCCGCATCCGGATATTTCCGCATGTAGAGTTCGCACATCTCCTTGATGCCAGCGATGTCCTGGAGTTTGTTGAGGATCACGATTTCGGCGAAAGCGGCCGACTTCGCATCGACTGAGGACCCATACTTCGTGCGCAAGGTGCGAAAGCAAACGAGGGCCTCCTCGTTGCGGTCGAGGTAAAACAGGCAGCGGCCGCGGCGCATGAGGATGGCCGAGTCGAGGTCGGCCTTTTCCTCCACTGCCTTAAGCGCGTCTTCGGCGACCTTGATGGCGGGCTTGAGCGAGTTGATGAGCTCCGGGGCCTTGCTGCGCTGGTTGGCGGGCTTGGCCTTGTCGGCCTCGGCGCGGGTTTCAAGAATCTTGAGTTCCTTGCGCATCGCATCGAGCGCGTAGGCTTGGGTAGCGATGATCTGGCTGCGCGGCGGGATCGCGCGATAAATCGCAAGGGCCGGCTCGTATTGCTGGTTGGCGACCAATTCGTCGCCCTGCACGATGATTTGGTTCACATACCATGCGATCGCGTCACGCACACCGGCTTGGCCGGACAAACGGTCGAGATAGGCGATGAGGTCATTGAGGCTGCCGCTGGTGGCAAGCAGGCCAATGGACTCGACGGCGGCGGCTGTCTGCGCAGGAGTCCTTACATTCGAGCCCATCAGGCTGCGGAACACCTGCAGGGCATCCTCGTGTTTGCCGAGGTCGGTATAGACTTGGCCGAGAAGGAGCCCCGCCTCCGAGCGAAACTTAGGATCGGCCGCAGCTTTCTTCAGGAGATCGATCGCTTGGGTCTTCTTCTCCTCCGTGCCCTGCATGGTGCAGGCGCGTCCGGCGCCGAGGTAGCACCGCGAGGCGTACTCACCATTCGGGAAACGCTTGAGGCATTCAAGAAATCCGGCTTCAGCTTCCGGAGCCTTGTTGTCCAGCAGGTTGGCAAGGCCGATGTTGAAATAAAGCGTTTCGAACGGCGCGTCCGGGGTGTTGACCAGCGCCTTGAGCAATTCGTTGATCTTGGTGGCGATGGTGGCGTAGTTCTTTGACTCGAATGCCGCATCGACATCGTTGAACATGCGGTTGATCTCAGCCGGCGAGACCAAGGCAGCTGGAGCTGCTGGAGCTGCTGGCTCGGCCGGCGGAGCAGGTGGATCTTGAGCCAGGGCAGAGGCGTGAAGCCCGACGAAAATCATGGTGCCCGCGAGGCGCGCAGAGGGTTTGGCGAACTTAATCATTAGGCTCGGGTGACGGGAAAATTAGAGGCGGTGAAATGACAATGTCAAGGATGCTTTGGGCGAAGCTGGGGACTTGTGCACATATTGCGGTAAAGTTTGTAGCGAAGCTGATGGGCGGAAAATTTCAAAGGATCAGCATGCAGTCGCCATAGCTGAAAAACCGGTAACGTTGCGCGACCGCTTCGCGGTAGGCCTCGAGCATCAGCTCGCGTCCGGCGAGGGCGCTCACCAGCATAAGCAACGTGCTCTGCGGCAGGTGGAAGTTGGTGAGCAGGCCGTCGATCGCGCGAAACTCGTGCGGCGGGTGAATGAAAATGTCGGTCTCGCCCGCGTGGCGGGTTTCCGCGATGCGCAATCCGGGTGGCGGATTTTGTTTGCCCAGCGCCTCGAGCACGCGGGTGACGGTGGTGCCAACGGCGAGCACGCGGCCTGCGGCATTCACGCGCTTGGCGGTTTCCTCGGTGACCATGAATTTCTCCGAGTGCATCACATGGTCGGTGACCACTTCGGCGCTCACCGGGCGAAAGGTGCCGACGCCAACATGCAGCGTGAGAAACGCGTGCTGAATGCGCTCGAGCATTTCGGTGGTGAAATGAAGTCCGGCGGTCGGCGCGGCGATGGCGCCTTCCTCTTTGGCATAGACCGTCTGGTAGCGTTCGCGGTCGGCTTCGTCCTCCACGCGTCCCATGTAATGCGGCAGCGCGAGTTGGCCATGCTTGTCGAGGTCGAGCGGCGAGTCCCAACGGATCAGGCGGTCGCCATTTTCCAAGACCTCGGTCACCACGCCGCGGATGCCGCCGGTGATGACTTCGCGGCCAACTTTCATGCGTTTGCCCGGCCGCACGAGACAGCGCCATTCGAGTTCGCCAAAGCGGTCGAGGCAAAGCAACTCGATGCTGCCATCGTCGGAAAAAACTCGCGCCGGGATCACCCGCGTGTTGTTGAGCACAACCAAGTCGTCGGGCCGCAGATATTCGGTGATGTCGCGAAACATGCGATGCTCAAGGCGGCCACTCTCGCGATGCACGACGAGCATCCGCGATGCTGCGCGATCAGGCAACGGCCGTGCGGCGATCAGCTCCTCGGGCAGGTGGTAATCAAAGTCCTTGGTGCGCAGCGACATCAATGGGAGTCGGTAAAATTTCCCACCGCACAACTCAACGCGCGGCGACCAGATCATAGCCGCGCCAGTCGCCGATCGTGACATCGGCAAAGCTGCCGACGGGGATCGAGTCGTCGACCATCACCGAGCCGTCGATCTCCGGCGCGTCCCATTGGGTGCGGCCGACGCCGGCTTGCTCGACAAGCACGCGGACTTTTTTGCCGACTTGCGCCTGGTTGTTTTCGCTGGCGATGCGCTGGAGCTCGGCCATCGCGCGCGACCAGCGGCTTTTGCGTGTTGCGTGGTGCAGGTGGCCATCCATCTTGTAAGCGCGCGTGCCTTCTTCCTTTGAGTACTGGAACACGCCGGCACGTTCGAAGCGGAACTCGCGGATGAACTCGAGCAGCTCGTTGAAGTCCTCCTCGGTCTCGCCGGGGAAACCTACGATGAACGTAGTACGAATGCCGATGCCCGGGATGCCGGCGCGCATGCGGCGCAGCAGGTCGCGGATGTAATCGCCACTCGTCACGCGCTTCATCGCCGTGAGCATGCGATCGGAAATGTGCTGCAACGGGATGTCGACATACTTCGCCACCTTGTCGCACTCGGCGATGGTTTGGATCAGCTCGTCCGACCAATGCGCCGGGTGGGTGTAAAGCAGCCGCACCCAGAAGTCGCCTTCGATGCGGTTGATCTCGCGCAGCAAGGTGCAGAGTGAGTTGCCCTTGCTCGAATCTACCGGCGAGCTCGGCTTTGGCCGCTCGCCTTCCCATTGGTCCATGCCGAAATAGGTGGTATCCTGCGAGATGAGGTTGATTTCTTTCACACCGGATTTCACCAATGCTTCGACTTCCTTGACGACCGACTCCTGGGTGCGCGAGCGGTGGCGACCGCGGATCTGTGGGATGATGCAAAAAGTGCAGGTGTGGTTGCAGCCTTCGGCGATTTTCACATACGCGTAGTGATCGGGCGTCAGGCGAAAGCGCGGCGTCGTGTAGTCCGGCACATACTTCGGCTTGAGCGTCACGAAATCGCGCGGATCGTCGGTCGCGGCCGGGCCTTCGGTTTTTTCCACCTCGTTGGAGTTCTGCTTGCCGAGCAGGTTCTCGATGATCGGCGCGACCTTGGTGATTTGATCAAGGCCGATGAAGGCATCGACCTCGGGCATGATGCCAGGAAGCTCGGTGGCGAAACGCTGCGATAGGCAACCGGCGACGATGATCTTTTGGCGTTCGCGATCGGGATCGTCCTTGCGGGCATTGACCGCGCCAAAGACGGCGTCGATCGACTCCTGCTTGGCCATGTCGATGAACGAGCAGGTGTTGACGATCAGGACATCGGCCAATTCCGGATCGGGCGTGAGGGCCATGCCCGCCTCGGCGAGGTGGCCGATCATGACTTCGGAATCGATCAGGTTTTTGGCGCAGCCAAGGGAAATGAGACCAACGGTGGTGGACATGAATGAAATGGAAAAATGAAAGGTGCGGACCGGATGCCGCGGGATCAGGGCGGCGGGAGAATCAATTCGTCGCCGGGTTTGGGGTCGATGCGGCCGATGCCCGGAAGCTGGTCGGCAACGCCGCCCTCGGGGGTGACATCGGTGACGGTAAATTGGCCGAGAATGCCGGTTTTGCGGCGCAGCGCGAGCACCGTGCCGTTTTGAACTTGCTCAGGCATGAGGATGTCGAAGGTGATGAATCCGCTTTCCGCCACATACTCTTTGACGCGGCCGATCAACAACGCCCCACCGATGAGGCGGGCGCGACGCAATTCGCTGTCGCCCTTTTCGAGATCACGCTGGCTCATCAGGCCTTCCTCGTCTTGTGCGAGCTTGGCGTCGCTGCTCGTCTTTTCCGTTTGGGCCTTCTCGGCCTCGATCTGCGCAAGCCTTGCATTGTTCAGCTCGACCTCGGCCTTCATCGCCTCGATCTGCGCGGCATTGGCCTCCGGCGTGGCCGTTGCCGGCGCGCTCGACTTGAGCTGTTGAAGCTGACGCTCGAGCTGCAGCTTGTCCTGCTCCTGGCGCAGTTCGGTCACCTGTTTCTTGAGGCGGGCGATCTCATCAGGCGAGGCATTCTCAACACCGCGGCGCATGCCCTGCCAAGACACCGCCAGGGCGCCAAGCAAGAGCGCGACCGTCGCACCAAGCAGGAGTTTCATCGTATCCACGCGGAGGAGATTGGACGGGATGCGAGCCGATGTCAACGCGGCGAACACCAGCATGGGCGGGCGCCCGCAAGCGGCAAACATACCCCTAAAATCCAATATCCACTTGCGGGGCGAAAATTTTGCGTTAAGAAAAAAGCCGATGAAAGTCACCCTTCTGATCGCCCTTGCCGCCAGCTCGATTCTTTTCACCTCCTGCAACACCTTCATCGGGCTTGGCCGCGACATGCGGATCGCCGGCGAGGGCATGGAAAAAGCCGCCAACAAGGGCAGCGGCGGAAGCTCCGAAGACACCTCGGGCGCTCCGGTTTATTGATCGGTTCCGCTCAAAGGAGCATCGATCCGCTTAGTAGCCCCGCCAAAAGGCGAGGGCGCAAATGACAAGCGCCACGCCGTAGGCAAGCCCGCCCACGACAAGCGCGTTCCAGCGTTTGCTTTCGGCGGTGACCCAGTCGACCGCATCGCGAAACAGGTAGGGCATGCCGACCCAGAAAAGCGAAGCGGTGAGCAAGCCGTAAGCGTAGATCGGCACCAGCAGCCGCGTGGCCGGGTCCTTGAGGAAAGCCGATTCCAGCAAAGGCGCCGCAGCCAGCAGGCCAAGCACGCCGAGCGCGCGGACCGCGAGAAAGTCGCGCACGCTGATGACTACTAGGACCATCGTAATTGGGATGAGGATGCGCAGCAGGGGCTTGGCATTGTTGAATTCGCCAAGGTCCATCGCCAAGGCCCCGAGGGTGCCCATGCTGGCCGGCGCGATCAGAAGCCAGAACCACGCGAGACCAAGACCCAGCAAGATCTGCCCAAGCACGGCATTGCGCGGGAAGCTTTTCAGAAACCCCTGCGCCAGCTGCGGGCGGGCGAGCATGAACACATGCGCCGCGATCAAAGCACAACCAAGGATCAACCCCACAGTGAAGAGGGAAAGTCGCTCATAGGGGTGCATCGCATCCATGTGCCACTGGAATTAGCGGGCGAGCAGCGATCCATCAAGCGCCATTTGGCGGGGTAGGAAGTTTCAAGGTTCAAGAATGCATCGGGAGCTTTAGCGCCCCGCAATGAAAGCGAAGCCAAACTGGCAGGCCGGAGCAAAGTGGAGGCAATTCAGTTTCAAGAGCAAATGAAACTCCAGAAGAAGCCGCTTCTTCTTCGCGCCCCAATAACCCTTAACCAATAACCTTTAACTCTTCTCCTACGCGCTTGGCGGCCCTGGCGGATCGATATTTCAATCAAGCACGACAAGAATGTCGCGCATCCTTATGACGCGACTTCTTTCACTTCCCCAATATCAAATCTCCAATCTCCTTTCACAGCCCCTTTTGCTTCAAGAACGGCACGAGTTCATCAACGCCGAAGTCGGCAAGGACCTCGCCATGCCAGTCCATGGTTGGCGCTTTGGATTGACCCGAAAGCGCCACCATTTCGCGCATCGCCTCGGGGTTGCCGGAGACGATCACGATGCGTGTTTCAATGCCCTTGCGCGCGAGGTAATCAACGACTTCGTCGCACCACGGGCAACCCGGCTTGATGTAGAGAATGGGAAGGTTCATGGGAGAAGAAGTTTCAAGTGGTCAGCGTTCAGATTCAAGCAAATAGGAGGATGATGGCATTCGCGAGGGAATGCAAATATCGGATAAGTTCTCCTTTCCTTGCCTGCATCCTTGCCAGCGGTTTTCCAAATCTCCAAACTCCGAGGCATGTCCGAATCCGCGAGCACTCCGATGATGGCCCAGTACATGGCCATGCGGAAGTCGCTGCCGGCGGATGTGATTCTTTTCTACCGTCTCGGTGATTTCTACGAAATGTTCTTCGAGGATGCGAAGAGCGCAGCACCGATATTGAATGTCGCGCTCACCAAGCGCGGCGGCACTCCGATGTGCGGCGTGCCTTATCATGCGGCGCAGGCCTACATCGCGCGCCTGCTCAAGGCCGGCAAACGCGTGGCGATCGCCGAACAAACTTCCAACCCAAAGCCAGGCAAACTCGTCGAACGCGAAATCGCGCGCATCCTCTCACCGGGATCGATCGACGACCTCACCTTGCTCGATGACGAACGACCAAACTATCTCGCGGCCGTTTTCAGTCATGGGAAATCATGCGGCTTGGCATTGATCGACCACACAACGGGCGAATTCACGCTCTGCGAATTTTCCGAAATCAACCATCTCACCGACGAACTCGCGCGTGTTTCTCCTTCCGAGTTGCTGGTGCCCGATCATCAGACTTCACAATTCGGCAGCTTGCCCAATGCGATTGCCTACGACGGCTACACCTTCCTCGCCGAACATGCCTCGCGCATGCTCAAGGAGCATTTCGCAGTCCATTCGCTCGATGGATTCGGCTGCGCCGAAATGCATGCCGCCGCCGGAGCCGCGGGCGCGACGCTGCATTACCTGATCCACCAACTGCGCCGACCCTGCGAACACCTGCGCCACCCACGCGTGCGCGAAAACTCCGCGCATGTGCTCATCGACGCCGCCTCGCAACGCAACCTCGACCTCGTCGACTCGCGCTCGGGCCGCCAACACACGCTGCTCGGCGTGCTCGACCGCACGGCCACTCCCATGGGCGCACGCCTGCTGCGCGACTGGATCCTGCATCCGCTGCGTGACATCGCGACGCTCACCGCGCGCCAAGACATGATCGCCGCGTTTTTGGCAGATCCATTCCTGCTCGCTAAATGCCGCGACTCGCTCAAAGGCATCCGCGACATCGAGCGCACGACCTCGCGGCTTTCACAAGGCTCCGGCAATGCGCGCGACCTGCAATCACTCGGCATCTCGCTCACGCATATCCCGGCACTGAAGGAGGATCTCATTTCACTGTGCGGATCCAATCTCGCTCTTGCCGCGCAGCTCCACGATTTTTCCGATCTCACCACGCTGCTCGCATCCGCACTCGCCGATGAGCCGCCCGCCAATTTGCGCGACGGTGGAATCATCCGCGACGGATGGTCGCCGGAGCTCGACGAACTCCGCAACGCCTCGCGCGGCGGCAAGGACTGGATCGCGCGCCTGCAAGAAGACGAACGCAAACGCACGGGCATCGATTCGCTCAAGATCAAGTTCAACAATGTCTTTGGCTACTTTATCGAAATCACCACCAGCCACCTCGCCAAGGTGCCGGATGATTACACGCGCAAGCAAACGATGGCCAATGCCGAGCGCTACATCACACCGGCGCTCAAGGAGATGGAAAACAAAGTGCTCGGCGCCGAAGAACGATCCAAACAACTCGAAGCCGAGCTCTTCGCGCAACTGCGCTCGCAGGTGGTAACCCATCTCCCGCGCATCCAACAGACCGCCGCCGCGATCGCGGAAATCGATGTGCTCTGCGCGCTGGCCGAAGTCGCACAAGTCCACCGCCACTGCCGCCCGCAGCTTGATGCCTCGAATGCGCTTGCCATTTCCAACGGTCGCCACCCAGTGCTCGAACAAACACTCACCGACGCGAAGTTCGTGCCAAACGACACCGAGCTCGATCCGGAAACCTCGCGCCTGCAGATCCTCACCGGCCCGAACATGGCCGGGAAATCAACCTACATCCGCCAGGTCGCGCTCATCGCCGTGATGGCACAGATCGGCGCCTTCGTGCCCGCCGACGCTACTACGATGGGCCTAGTAGATCGGATCTTCTGCCGCGTCGGCGCGTCCGATGACCTTTCGCGCGGTCAATCGACCTTCATGGTCGAGATGAGCGAGACGGCGCTGATTTTGAATCACGCCACCGACCGTTCGCTGGTGATCCTCGACGAGATCGGTCGCGGCACAGCGACATTCGACGGGCTCTCGATCGCATGGGCGGTCGCCGAGCACCTGCATGATGCCATCGGCTGCCGCACGCTGTTTGCGACGCACTATCACGAGCTCACCGACCTCGCCAACACCAAGGCCGCCGTCGCCAATTGCAATGTCGCGGTGCGCGAGTGGAATGAGGAAATCATTTTCCTGCACAAAATCCTGCCCGGTGCCGCCGACAAATCCTACGGCATCCAAGTCGCACGCCTCGCCGGTCTGCCCAAGCCGGTCGTCGAACGCGCGAAGTCGATCCTCTCGCACCTCGAACTCAACTCGACCAAACCCGAGGCGAAGAAACAGGGTCCCAAAGCCAAAAACACAGCGCATGAAACCCTGCCACAAGCGAACCCGCCGCAGCTCGATTTGTTCGGCGGACTCTCTTGAACTCGAAATCCAAAGTCGACATATCATTTGGATCGTTTCAACCACTGATTACATAGATTGATACCGATTTTTAAGAGGTGCGGCTTTGGTGATTTTTCTTTATCAGCGCAATCTGTGTAATCTGTGGTCGAATCTTCTTTCTTTGCATTTCAACTTCCGAGCCCGGGTTGAAAGTCGTGCTTGATTGAAGCGCGGGCGGCGTGAGGATGGACCGCGTGAAGCGGGATAAACAACATGATGCACGGCGCGCCGGCCATGTGCTGGTGCCGGGAGCGGCGATTGGAAGCATGTCGCTGATCCTTGCCGCGGGCCTTGCCTTGCTGGGCTTTCTCGAACACGCCAATCGCTTGATTGCCGGCTTCGTTTCGCGCGGCGGTGCCGAAACATTTCCCAAGCAACTGCCCGAAGCCGTGATCTGGATTGCGGCATGGGTCTTTGCCTTTGGCGTCGCATGGGCGGTCTTGGCGGTGCCCGGTCACGCGCGGCGTTGGCTTTTGTGGTTTGCGACGCTCTTCCTCGTGCTGGCATGGGCGCCGGCACTGAGCCTCGCGGCCCACCGCCCGGATGTCGCGGCGCCATTCATCGCAACCTTGTGGTCGGGCCTTTGCGCGATGTTTTACACCTTCAATCACCGCATGCCCGGTGATGAATCCCCCCACAAAAACCCATGAGCCGCGCCGATTTTCCCGATGCCTTCAAAAGTCTGATCGCTGAGCTCAAGCGCCTGCCTGGAGTCGGCCCGCGCAGCGCCGAACGCATCGCGGTGTGGCTCATGCAGCACCCGAAGGCCGAGCCCCAATCACTCGCCGCCGCGCTCGAAACCGCCAGTGCCACGATCCACCCCTGCCCAAGCTGCGGCTTCTTCGCCACCGCCGAATCCTGCGGCATTTGCGACGATCCAAAACGCGACAGCCATTTCCTCTGCGTCGTCGAGCAAGCGACCGATGTGCTACCGCTCGAACGATCGGGTGCCATGAATGGCCGCTATCATTGTCTTGGCGGAAAACTTTCACCACTCGACCGAGTGTCGCCGGAAGACCTGCGCATCCCCGAACTTTTGCAACGCATCGATGCCACGCTCGCCACCGGTGGCGAAATCGAAGTCGTGCTCGCTCTCGGATCCGATGTCGAAGGCGAAGCCACCGCCAACTACATCGCCGAAATGCTGCGCGGCAAAAACTGCCGCCTCACCCGCATCGCCCAAGGCCTCCCCGCCGGCGGCGGACTCGAACACGCCGACGAACTCACCCTCCTCCGCGCCATGCAAGGGCGCAGAAGTGTGTGGTGAGAGATAAGGTTCAAGTTTCAAGCGTTCAGTTTCAAGGAGACAGAAGATGAAGAAGCCGCATCTTCATGGGCAGGGACCTTTGTCCCTAAAGGTCCGTCCAATGAAACGCTGATGCGCAAGCCTCTTCTCTTGCGTCTTTCGCGATATCCGCGGCGCCGGCAAATTCAGAAAGATGATGGAACCACGAATTGACGCGAATGGGAAAGAAGAGGCGCTTCGCGCTAGGGAGGTACGACACTCTTGTCGTACTCTTTGAAGGAAGCAGCTTCTGATCTAGCTTCTTCCGTCTCGAAGTCTTCTGTCTTCTCTTGAAACTGACCACTTGAACCTTGAAACTTCTTCTTCCGTCTTCTGCAGAATCGAAACGCAGAGGCGCAAAGCACGCGGAGGTGGGCGCGGAGTTTTTGAGAGGCTATGCTGCCTCAATCAATTACCTGCACGCCGATTTCTCGCAGGTAATGAAAGGTCGAATCATAAAACTCAGGCAAGCGCGTAGGATCGTTGGCATCACCGGTCGGAATAAAAATCACCATGCCTTGTCTTGCCCGCGTCAGCAGCACTCGATATGCGTTACGCAGATAGTTTCGGTTGTCCGTGTTGGCGATATTGCACCAACGGCTACCACGAAAGTCGTGATGATTCCAACCCAAACCATTGAATCGGAAATCAGCGTCCCAAGTCACGCAGGCCCAATCAAGCTCCAGGCCTTGCACTTGAAATTCCGTGGCGGCATCTTCCAAGTAATAGCTCGACCTAGTGTCATGGCTATCATTCAAAAAATAGTGAATTGGATCCACTGCCACGCGAATGTCGACCGCATGCGGTTTCAGGCGCATCGCTTTGGATGAAGCTACAAGACCATAGCGTTCTGTGCCTCTGGCACGGGAGCGAATCCATGCTTTGGCGGAATCTAAATTGCGCGTGAGAACGATTGGGAAGCGATTTGCAATTTGCCTGTACACTTCACGAGCCTGCTGTTTCTCGCAATCAAGCAACGCTTTGACAAATGCCGAGACATTTTCCGCACGAAATGAGCGCATCGAAACAGCCAGATGCAAAGAGTCATCAAAGTGCGTAGAGTTGCCCCCGCGCAACATGTCCATCGCTCGTCCAGCTGCATATTCCGAATCAACCAATCTCGAGGACACAAACAATTGCCAATGAGCGAAACGGTTATGTGCCGCATTGAGCCATTCGCCGATGCCAGCCTCACCGGTATTGATCTCCTGTCCGCCACCAACCAAGCAAATGATCACGGCCCAGTCTTTGTGTCTGTCCATGTAAGAAATCAAGAAATCAGGCTCGGACTGATCAAAATTGGCTCGCCCCTTTTTCCTTTGCATGAAGTTCGCCGTCTGTTGCAGGTTCCAAGCTCTCTGCGCTTCATCAAATATCACAACGTGCTCTGCTGGCGGAGATGAGTCGATCAATCCCTCATCGCGAAAGTGGTGAATATTCTGGATGAAAGCTTTAACACTCTCTCCGATTTGTCCTTTCCGAACTTTTTCACCACCAAGCTTTCGTCGATCGTATTCGTCGCGAGTCAAAGCCTCACGAAGCACCGACACCAAGGGTCCATTTCCGGAGAGAAACACCGCATGTGTTGGCTTGTCCTCATCCCGCCTCTGCGTTGCCACATTGAGGCCGACCAGCGTCTTGCCAGCTCCAGGGACACCGGTCACAAAACAAATGTATTTGCGTTTGCGCTCCCGAGCATCGTCGATCAATTCTTCAACGCGCTTAGAAGTTTTGTCCAAATTTTGCGCGCCAGCATCGAAGCTGTGAATCGCCTCAACCGAATGTCGCGCATAAAGCGCTCTCGCTGCTTCAACAATGGTCGGAGTTGGGCGATATGAGGATGACGACCATGCATGAGCATCAAGAAACGCTCCCTGCGCCGCTTTCAATCCGGATTCAATCGCCGTGCGAATTTCTTTTGTGTTGGTCAATACAGGTCGAAACACCCTATCCGCATCCAATACGAATGATAGCGAAGCGGGCCTTGATGATTTCGTTGCAACCAAAATCGGTGCGATAAACGCATCGTGACTAGCCTCATGAAAGTTTTTGAGATCGAGAGCGTAATCCCAGACCTGATTGACTGATGCACGATCAAACTTCTGCTCACCAACCTTGAATTCGATTGCAAAAACCATCGGCCCGATGAGCAGAACAACATCAACCCGCCGACCCATGCGCGGGATGTTGAATTCAAAAAACACAGCCCCATTAAAACCCACCAGTTGCTCACGCAAAATGGCCATTTGCGCCAGCCATGCATCACGCTGAGTCGGCTCTAGGGCGAATGATGAGTTGGCGGCAAGCTGCCCGAGGACTGCGTCATCGCTTGTCGCGATAAACTCCTCCAAAGAGGCACTGTACCACGCTCTCAAACTGGATGGGGTTGATAAAGATTTCGCCAGCATTCGCCAAAAATGAGAACTTCAAAGTACAGTGTAATAATTCGCCTACATCAACAGAAATTCCCGATTTCGCAAATCAGCTCACCATCAGCCGAGCCGATGAGGGGACGAGGGCATGGCGCTTGGAAAGCGCCGTCACGGTTCCAAACACGGGCGGATTCCGTGGCCATTCAGAACATGGAGAGGGGCGCTCCATGGACGGCCTGGATCAAGATGATCCACCAACGGGAAGAGGCTTTTCTTCGACCTTGGACTTTCGACTTTGAGTCCTTCGACTTTCTTTCCCCCCAATAACGAATAACAAATAACTCTTAACTATCCCCCTCCGCGTTTCGATTCTACCTCATGCGGTCTCGGCGAGACCACGCCACCTTGAAGGAGTCGATTCCTGGCTTGCCCTCAGGCTTTTACGCATTACTTTTCCAACATGAACCCTCGTCTTCAAATCGATCCGAACATTTGCCACGGCAAGCCTGTCATTCGCGGCACTCGCGTCTTGGTGTCTACGATACTCGGCGCATTGAGTGGTGGTGACACTTTGGAGCAGATTCTCGAAGATTACCCGAACATCATCCGCCAGGATGTTGAAGCGGCCCTCGAATTTGCCAGCAGGCTTACCGACTATCAGGCATCTGCATACGAGGCGGTCGCATGAGATTCTTTCTCGACGAAAACTTTCCGAAGTCCGCTGCGAATATGCTATGGCAAATCGGGCATGAAGTGAAGGACTTGCGCGGCAGCGGTAGAGAGGGCCTCGGCGATCCGCAAATATTCGACGAGGCACAGCGGAGCGAATCGATTTTCCTTACTACTGATCGCGATTTCTTTCACACCATCCCACACCTTTACGAAAACCATCACGGAGTCATCGTGATCGCCCTGCGGCAGCCAAACAGAGAGGCAAACCAGCAGAAATTGTCATGGATCCTTGGCCACATCAAAGCTTCGGATTTCACCAATCGGACCATCCAGTTGCGGGACAGGACATGGATCGCAATTCCGCCATTGGATTAGCACTTCTTCTTCGACCTATGACTTTCGACTTTGAGACCTTCGGCTCTTTTCCTCCAGCGCACCTAATACCAAAAGCCGATAGCTTTTGGACTTTTGGAAAGTGGCGCGGTAGCGTCCGGTCTCGGGGAGCGCGCCCGCCTCGGGTGCCGTCGGTTGCGCCCCGCGACCGACATGGAGAGGTTCGAGTAGCCA
>JBIKIR010000056.1:0-12580 GCA_044361475.1 Luteolibacter sp.
GGCTTTGCTCTTTTGACTCATGATTCCAGATATCGTTTGCATCTGGGTGTCATTATTTCTGGCGCAACGACCTTCCTCAGCTACTTTTTTGCTGGCCCGCCGGTGTCATTCTACTTGGCGCAATGCGACCGCAAAAGCACCCGATCCGCGAGTTTGACCTTTTCCATTTGGGCGTTAGCCTATCGCGCATCTAAGCCACCCCATGGTCCGCGAAATTGTTCAATACGGTCACCCCGTTCTCCGCCAGCGCTGCCGCCCCGTAACCGAAGTCGACGACACGCTGCGCACCCTCGTGGCCGATATGCTCGAAACGATGGCCGATGCCAATGGTGTAGGACTCGCTGCGCCACAGGTTGGCGAAGATATTCGCCTCGCGGTGATCGATTGCTCCTTCGATCCCGAATGCATTTCCTATCTGAAGGTCAACGGCGAGGACGCGGAGCTGCAATCGATCATGCCGCTCGTGTTCATCAATCCCGATTTGGAATACGGCGAGGAAAAGGAGCCTGGTTTCGAGGGCTGCCTTAGCATTCACGGTATCCGCGCCGAAGTGCGTCGGCCGATCGAGGTCAAAGCAATCCTGCCGCAACTCGATGGATCGGTACTGGTAGTCGAGACCGACGGTCTGCTGGCCCGCGCTTTGCAGCATGAGATCGATCACCTGAACGGCATTCTTTTCGTTGATCGACTCTCACCCGTCGCCAAGGTCTCGATGAAGAACCGCCTCAAGCGTCTGATCGAGCAAGGTTAGATGAAGCTGGACGTTAATTTTCGCGCTCACTTCCATCCACCGCCGAGCGCCCGGTAGGCGAGGACAACGGCCTTGAGTCGGTCGCGGCGGTCATCGGCGTATTGAAGTTCGCCATTGAACAGACTGCGCTCGGCATCGAGCACTTCGAGATAGTCGGAGGCGCCACCTTCAAAGCGGTCCTTGGCCACAATCGAAACTTGCCTGAGCGATTCCACCAAGCTTGAGCGGGTCTGGATGATTTCACCGGCTTTGCGATGGGCGTTGATCGCATCGGCTGCTTCGCGGAAGGCTTGTTTGGAAGCCTTTTCATAGGATGCAAGGGCTTCGCCCGCACGGGCTTGAGCGGCCTTGACCCCGAATTTTGCGCGACCGGCATCAAAGATCGGGCCGCTCAGGCGTGGGCCGACGACGAAATTTCCAGATCCACCCTCAAGCAGTGTTGTGAGGTCGGCGCTGGCAAATCCGCCACTGCCGGTGAGTGAAAGCGATGGCAGGCGCAGAGCTTGGGCGACGCCAATATCGGCAGTTGCCGCTTGAAATGCCTGATTGGCCGCAGCGACATCCGGGCGCCGCTCGAGCAGTGACGATGGCAGGCCGGCTGTCACACTCAGGCTGGTATCCAAGCCGTCGAGTGTGCCACCGCGAGCGATGCCACCGGGGAATTCACCAAGCAGCGCGCGGATTTCATTTTCCTTGGCGGCGATGGCTTTTTCGGTGATCGGGATTGCGATCTGCGCCTCGCCAAGCAGTGCTTCGGCCTGGCCAACTTCAAGATTCGAACTGATCCCGCCGTCGCGTCTTGCGACGACCAGATCAAGTGACGCCTTGCGGCTCTCCGCCGTGCGCTTCGAAATGGCGAGCCTTTCATCGAGGTTTTCCAAATCGATGTAGGCGTTGGCGACATCGGCGATAAGGCTGGTTTTCACCGCGTTCTGGCGATGCTCGCTTTCCAGCAGTCGCGCGCGTGCGGCTTGGTTTGAGCGCCGGATGCCACCCCACAGGTCGAGCTCCCAACTCAAAAGCGCGGTCAAATCATATGATTCCGAATCGCGATCCGCCAGTTTGATGCCATTGAGGTTTTCCGATATGTGATTGGTGCTGGCCGAGGCCTTGCCATCGAGGCGAGGAAACCACGAAGCGCGGGTGGCTCCGGCGAGGGCGCGCGCCTGCTCGATGCGGTAGGAGGCCGCGATCAGGTCGGGGTTGTTCTTCAACGCGCGATCGATCAGCGAGCGCAGCGATGGATCGGTGAAAAGCTCGCGCCATGATTTGTCGCCAAGCGAAACAGCGCCCGGAGAGACATCGCCACGGACCTGTTCGGGCGTCTGGCTATTCGGTGAAGTCGGGTCTGGCCCCAGCGCGCAGGATGCGAGCACAAGGCTGGTGACGGAAGTGATGACAATGGGTTTCATGGACCGCGCGAACGCTGGACGCTAACAGGGTCATGCCTCGGTATGCCAGCCTAATCCCGGTGCTTTCCCCCAAAGCATTGCCTGGCACGAGCCCGAATCGGTTTGACACAGGTGCAAGCTGCTTGCTGACTGATGCCTGAAAATGCAGGGTGCGCCAACGGTTTTCGCCCTTTTCCCAATCCCCCGCAACTCCGCCAATATGCCCAAGAAGACACTCACTTTCAGCGGTTCGATCCTTGCTACTATTCCCATAGTAATTTGCCCCGTTATGGCGTTTTTTTGCGCCTCATGCGGGAAAAAGCAAGCGCCTGCGCCGCCGCCACCTGTGGTCGAGGCGATGGAGGCTAAGCCCACATCGGTGCCGATCAGCACCGAAATCATGGGGCAGCTCGACTCGCCGCAGAATGTCGAGGTCCGCGCCCGGGTCGAAGGGTTTGTCGAAAACATCCGCTTTGTCGAAGGCACTGAGGTCAAGCAAGGGGATCTCCTTTTCGAGTTGGACAAAAAACCATTTCTCGAGCGGCTTGCCGCGGCCAATGGCGGGCTCGCCGAGGCCAAGGCGGCGCTCAACAAATACGAAAAGGATGTCGCGCGCTTGGCACCGCTGGCTGAAAGAAACGCGATTCCGCGGCGTGATCTCGACAACGCGCAGGCCTCGGTCGAGGTTGGCAAGGCGGGAGTCGAAACCGCCAACGCAAGGGTGGAGTCCGCTCAAATCGATCTCGGTTATTGTCAGATCAAGGCACCCATCAGCGGCTTGATCGGTGCCAGGCAGGTCTCGATCGGCGAGTTGGTGGGCAAGGGGCAGCCCACACTGCTGGCCACGATGTCGACGCTCGATCCCATTTGGTTCTACTGCAACATCAGCGAAGTCGAGTACCTCAAGGCCAAAGAGAAAAGCGCCGGCACCGGTGCCGACATTTCATCCTTGCCGGTCACGCTGATCCTTGCCGACGGCTCGGAGCACAAGAGCCCGGGCAAGTTTGTCTTCATCGATCGCGCGGTGGATGTGAAGACCGGCACACTGAGAATGCGGGCCGAGTTTCCAAACTCGGAAAAGTTGCTGCGCCCCGGGATGTTTGCGCGGGTGCGGGTGAGCCTCGGCTCGCAAGACAATGCAATCGTGGTGCCGCAGCGCGCGATTATCGACCTGCAGGGGCGCACCTTCGCATGGGTGGTTTCACCCGATGGCAAGACCACGCAGCGAGCGGTCAAGCTCGGTGAAACGGTCGCATCCAATGTGCACGTCGCTGAGGGCCTCAACGCAGGCGAGCGGATCGTGGTGGAAGGTTTGCAAAAAGTGCGCGAAGGACAGGCGGTCAGGATTACCGCCGAAAAACCGTAATTTCATTCCATGGCTGATTTCTTCATCCGCCGCCCCATCGTTGCGATGGTCATCTCGATCCTGACGGTGATCGTCGGGATCATCACCCTTTCACGGCTGCCGATTGCCGAGTATCCGACGGTGAGCCCGACGCTTGTCCAAGTGACGGCAAACTATCGTGGTGCCGCGGCGGAAGCGGTGATGGAGTCGGTGGCGACGCCGATCGAGTCAAAGGTCAATGGCATCGACAAGCTGTTGTATGTCCAGTCGGTCAACGCCAACGATGGCAAGATGGTGCTGAATGTGACCTTCGATGTCGGCACGGATGTCGACATCATGCAGGTCAACACGCAGAACCGTGTCGGCCAAGCGGAGGCGCAGTTGCCGGATGCGGTGAAGCGCGAGGGTGTGGTGGTGAACCGCTCGAGCCCGGACATTCTGCTGGCGATCGGACTATCATCGCCGAAGGGCACCTACGACGGCGTGTTTCTCGGCAATTACGCCGATCTCAATCTCGTTGATGCGATCAAGCGCGTTCCTGGCGTCGGCGATGTGCGGAATTTCACTGCTCAGGATTACTCGATGCGCGTCTGGCTTAGGCCGGACAAGCTCGCGACCCTAGGCATCACGCCGCAGGATGTGGCCAATGCGATCCGCGAGCAGAACGCGCAATCGCCTGCCGGGGTGATTGGCGCTGAACCGGCTCCTGCCGGACAGGAAAACCAGTACAACATCCGCGCTCAAGGTCTCCTCAAGGATCCGAAGGAATTTTCGGAAATCATCGTTCGCGCTTCTTCCGATGGTTCGCAGGTTAAGATCAAGGATGTCGCGCGTGTTGAGCTCGGAGCACAAACCTATGCTTTGCGCGCAAGGCTCGATCAAGCCCCGGCTGGCGCGCTTGGCGTCTATCTCGCGCCCGGTGCTAATGCCTTGCAGACTGCGGCAAAGGTCAAAGCCATCCTCAACGAGGCTGCGACGCGTTTCCCGCCGGACATGGAATACAGCATCACGCTGGACTCCACGCTGCCGATCAAGGCGTCGATGAACGAGATTGTGCACACGCTCATCGAGGCGATTGTCCTGGTGCTGATCGTGGTGTTTGTCTTCCTGCAAAGTTTCCGGGCGACGATCATCCCGATGCTCACGGTGCCGGTGTCTCTGCTTGGTGTGTTCATCGCGTTCCCCTTGCTCGGCTTCAGCGTCAACACGCTCACGATGTTCGGCTTGGTGCTTGCGATTGGCATCGTGGTCGATGATGCGATCGTGGTGGTCGAGGCCGTGCAACACCACCTTGAGCATGGCAAGTCACCGATCGAGGCGACGCGCCAAGCGATGAAGGAGGTCTCGGGTCCGGTGGTGGCGATCGCACTGATCCTCTGCGCGGTCTTCGTGCCGGTGGCCTTCATGGGTGGCGTGACCGGACGCTTGTACCAGCAGTTTGCCATCACCATCGCGGTGTCGGTGGTGTTTTCGGCGATCAATGCGCTGACGCTGAGTCCGGCACTTTCTGCGATGCTGCTGCGCAAACCGGAGCCCGGCACCGGGCCGCTGGCGGCGTTTTTCCGTGGCTTCAATCGCATGTTCGACCGACTGTCCGAGTCCTACGGAAATATCGTCGGCGGGCTTGCGAGAAAGTCGGTGCGATCGATGTTGCTGCTGGTGCTGGTCGGCGCTGGCATACTTGTGCTCGGCAAGGCGGTGCCGGGTGGTTTCATTCCCGATGAGGACAAAGGTTATCTGTTTGTGGCGATCGAGCTCCCCGAAGGCGCCTCGTTGCAGCGCTCTGATGAGGTGCTAAAAAAAGTCGAGGCGGTTGTGGGCGAAACCAAGGGCGTGCGCTCGGCGCTCGCGATCAGCGGCATGAACATCCTCAACTCGCTCAATGTGCCAAACGCCGCACTGATGTTCATCGGCCTCGATGACTGGGAAGAGCGGACCTCTCCGGAGCTTACGGCCAAGGCGATTGCGATGCAGTGGAACAAACGCTTTGCGTCGATCCCAGGTGCGCGGGTCTTCGCTTTTGGTCCGCCACCCTTGCCGGGCTACGGCAATGTTTCTGGCTTCACGATGCAGTTGTTGGATCGAGCCAACGGTTCTTCGGAGCAAATGGCCGGTTATGTCCGTCAGGTGGTCGCTGCCGCCGCAAAAAGGCCGGAGATCGGTCGCGTGACGACCACCTATCAACCGGACTCGCCGCAAGTGAAGGTCGAGCTCGATCGCGAAAAAGCCCGCACGCTCGGTGTGCCGGTCGACAGTGTCTTCCAAGCGCTTCAAACGTACCTGAGCGGTCTCTATGTGAATGACTTCGTACGCTTCGGCAAAGTCTACAAAGTTTTCCTGCAAGCGGATCCTGAATTCACCAACAGCCCGGATGATATCGGTGCCTTCCATGTTCGTAACAGCGAAGGCGCCATGGTGCCGCTCGGAACGCTGGTGAAGGTTTCGAAAATGTCCGGGCCAAATTTCACATCACGCTTCAACCTCCAAAGATCGGTGGAAATGATGGGCGCGCCGGCATCCGGCTACAGCTCCGCCCAAGCACTCAAAGCGATGGAGGAGGTGATGAAACAAATGCCATCGAATGTTGGCTACGAGTGGTCGGGCCTCACACTGCAGGAGAAAAAATCCGAGGGTGAGGCGGCGGTGGTCTTTGGCATGGCATTGCTTTTCGTTTTCCTGCTCCTTGCCGCGCAGTATGAGAGCTGGTCTTTGCCCTTCGCCGTGCTGCTTGCAACGCCTTCGGTGATCCTTGGCACGCTGATTGGATTGCTGCTCAGAAACTTCGAGCTCAATGTCTATGCGCAAGTTGGCCTAGTGATGCTGATCGGTCTGGCGGCGAAGAACGCGATCCTCATCGTTGAGTTTGCCAAGATGAAACACGAGGAGGGGATGGGGATGCTCGAAGCCGCCATCGAGGCTTCCAAACTTCGCCTGCGCCCGATCCTCATGACTTCGTTTGCGTTCATTCTCGGTTGTGTGCCCTTGATGCTGGCTTCGGGCTCTGGCGCCGCCTCGCGCAGTACCATGGGTACCGGCGTAGTCTTCGGAATGGGCATCGCCACGGTGATCGGATTATTCCTGATCCCGGTGTGTTATGTCTTTGTCGGAAAGATTTCGGGCGCTGATAAAAAGTCGCAGGTTTGACGAACCCTTGGGAGCATCCGCTTGTGGCTTTGATTGCCCACCGGCATCCGGCTTCGGGGTTCTAGAACTCGTCAAAAGCAATTCGCTCTGCCGGTACTCCAAGATCTGCAAGCATGCGAGTGCACGCCTTGATCATCATCGGCGGCCCGCAGAGATAGAATTCCACTGAGTCGGGTTCGGGGTGGGACTCGAGGTGTTGCTGTAGCACGACCTCGTGAATGAACCCGGTTGGGCCATTCCAACTGTCCTCTGGTAGTGGTGACGACAGAGCAAGGTGAAAGGAAAAGTTTGAATGACGTTGGGCGAGGGCCTCGAAGTACTCTTGGTAATAAATTTCCTGACGCGAGCGGGCACCGTACCAAAAGCTAACTTTGCGGGCGGTAACCTCGGTTTCGAGGAGATGGGACAGGTGAGCTCTCAATGGTGCCATGCCAGCCCCGCCTCCGATGTAGACCATCTCGCGTTGTGTGGGCTTGATGTGGAAATCACCAAAGGGCCCGATGGCGGTCAATTCATCTCCGGGCTTGAGTGAGAAAACATAGCTCGATCCCACGCCGGGCGGGCAGTCTTGGCCGGGCGGCGGTGTGGCAATGCGGACATTGAATGTCAGGGTGCGATCGGAGGCGGCATTGCTGGCGATGGAATAGTTGTTGCGGCGTGGAGCGCCTTCCGGATTGCGGGCGACGTGATCGAACACGTTCTGCCGACGCCATACTTCCGCGTAAGGCTCGGGAATGTCGAAGTCGGCGAAACGGATTTCCTCATAGGCCGGAATGTCCAACTGGAGGTAATCGCCGGGCGTGAATTCAATTTTTGCCGTATCATCAACCGGTTCGACCACCAGTTCCTTGATGAAGGTCGAGACGCTGCGGTTGGAAACAACGCGCAGATGATAGGTTTGCTGGTGCCTTGCACCGCAGCCACCGGCGCGCTCCACATTCAGGTAAATGCGACCATTGCGCTCTTCGATCGGATAAGTTGCAAGGGCACGGCATACAGGTGCCCGTGCTGGCGCACCGTCGGCAAGGTGGAAGCGTCCGTTGTGCTTCGGGCATTCGATGATGCCGTCCTTGACCAGTCCATCGGCGAGGTGGGTGTTGCCGTGCGTGCAGATGCCATCGGTTGCATAAAGTTTCCCCTCTTCGTCGCGAACAAGGGCAAAGGTCCGCCGATCATGATCAAATCGCAGAACATCCGCTTTGCCCAAATCCGCGCCAGCGCAGACCTCGATCCAGCCTTGTGCATCGGGCTTGGCATCGCCGGAACCAATGTGCTCATCGATAGCAGCAGATGGTGGGGGAAGCTTGCGTTTGACGTGATATGCCGGCTCAGAGACTTGGCGCAGCACTGCCGGGAGAATTTCGCGCCAAGCGGACGCGATCGAGGGGTAGGGCGGCGGGCAGTCGTGTTTGATCAACTCGTGCAACTTCGGAAGATTGTGATAAGGCACCAGCGGAAACATGTGATGCTCAAGGTGGTAGTTCATGTTCCAATAGATGAAACGACTGAATGGGTTCATGAATACCGTGCGGCAGTTGAGCCGATGATCGAGTACATTTTCCGCCAAGCCCGCGTGTTGGGTCGTGTTGTGCAATATCATCAGCCATGTTCCGAAAAAATGCGGAAGGATGATCAGAAACACCGGGATCCATGATTGCAGGAGCAAGGAGGTGGCGACAACTGCCACATACAGTGCCAGAATGATCTGCGCGTTGCGGAAAATTTTTGGAAACTCAGTACTGGGAATGAAGGTGCGCTCCTCTTCACTCACGCGGCCACTTGCATGCCTTACCAGACTCGGAAAGTAGGATAGATAGCCACCGATCGAAAAGATGCTCATGAGATGGCTTTTGATATTTGGTGGGCGAGAGACTTGGATTTCGGGATCCCTTCCGACGATGATCGTATCCGAGTGGTGCCTTGTGTGACTCCAGCGCCAGACCACGGATTCGCGCATGACCATGAACGAGGCGAGCTCATACAGGGCATTGTTCATCCAGTCGGTTTTGAATGCTGTGCCATGGCCGGCTTCATGCCAGCGTGAGTCGGAAGCGGTGGCGTAGAGCACGGCATACAAGGCGTATGGCGCGACGACCCACCAAGTTCCCCAAAGCGTGACGGTTGCCCATGCGGTCGCGGCTAGCAGCACGAACCACAGGATGGTGTCCCTGATGGCTGGGCCATCCTTGCGGTCAAGCAAACGGCGCAACTTGCTGCGAGGTACCGGCGTTTGATACCAATCGGCCTCGGCAAGCCCCATTTCCACGGCTTTCTTGGAATTTTCTCCGACTAGCGAGTAGTCGAGGTGCTTCGGGGGATTGGTGAGAAGCGCGGCAGCTGTGGAGGATTCTAGGCTCATGATTTTTTTGGGGTTATGTTTGTCGTAGTTTACACCCTCACGAACTTTTCTGGAATGGACATGTTTCTTAATAATAATGTAAAAAACGGACATGTCGGACATTTCCAAAGATTCGCGGTTGTTTTCCTTCCCCGATATCGAAACACCCTTGGGAAGATTGCATTTTGGCGGAATGTTGCGGGGCGGAATCGGCACCGGATTGCGCGGGTATCGCCAATACGGCATGTACGCGGTCGTGCTTGTCCAAGCGGGAGAGGGTATTTATCGCGATGCCACCGGCGCGGAGATTCCACTCGTCGCGGGGGATGTGATCATCGTGTTTCCGGAGCTTCCTCATCACTACGGCCCGTTGCCAGGCGGTCGGTGGGATGAAGCATTTGTGGCGTTTTCGGGGGCTGCGTTTGATGCGTGGCGCGCGCATGGGCTGGATCCGGCTCATCCGGTCTGGCCGGTCGGATCTGTGAAATCAGAAACCGCGCGGCTGCTTTGCATTTTGGAGAATAAAATCGAAACGCCCGCTGAGATGTGCCGTGCAGCGGCAAGGGTGCACGAACTGCTGGCGGACTGGCTTGCCCGCAGGCCTTCGACATCGCGCGCGCCCGGATGGCTGGAGCCGGCGCGGCGGGCACTGGCCTCAGCACAGGAGAGAAAATCAACCGCAGAGATCGCTAGGCAATGCGGCCTTCACCCCGATGCCTTTCGTAGGGCTTTTCGCCAACTCACAGGAGAAACGCCATCGTCATTCAGACGCAACCAGCGTCTTGCGCTTGCACGGGATTTTTTGCGACGGAGGGATCTGACGCTTGGCCGTATCGCCGAGGTGCTCGGGTTTTTTGACGCGTTTCATTTTTCCAAACTGTTCAAGAAACGCTATGGAATATCTCCGGCCCTCTTTCGCAAGTTGCCGCCTTCTCCGTCAGGGGAAATCATCCGCCCGGTCACCGCAGATGCAGCTTCAAACGGCGGCGTCAAGGGATCCTCGCGCAGAGCGCGGTGCGGTCAAGGTGGTGTCGGTGAGTGATGTCATGCCTAGTATGTGCATGTCTCGCCTTGAGTCGTCGCGTTCGGCCAATTACCGGATTCTTGTCGAGTAACATCTTGGTTTCATCAATTTTACCAAGCCCTCCTTGCCGAATGAAAGGTGGCACTTGACTCCGCCCTAGGCACTTGCCGGGTGTTTGTTTGCCTTGCCCGGCGCTCGACTTCGTGGTTGGCTCCGCGCCGTCATGAAAATCGTCGTCGCTTACTCGGGTGGTCTTGATACCTCGGTCCTGCTGCTTTGGCTCAAGGAGAAATACAATGCGGAGATCATCGCATACTGCGCGGATGTCGGCCAAGGCGACGAGCTCGACGGGCTTGAGGCCAAGGCACTTTCGACCGGTGCCTCGAAATGTTTCATCGGAGACCTAAAGGAGGACTTTGCCGCGAACTACATTTTCCCGATGATCCAAGCGAACGCGATTTACGAAGGTCGCTATCTTTTGGGGACTTCGATCGCACGCCCATGCATCACCAAAGCGATGATGGATGTCGCGATCGCCGAAGGTGCCGATGCCATCGCGCACGGTGCGACCGGCAAGGGCAACGACCAAGTGCGCTTCGAGCTTTCCGCCGCGGCACTCGCGCCGAATGTGAAGTGCATCGCCCCCTGGCGCGATGCATCATTCCGCGCTCAATTCCCGGGCCGTTCGGAAATGATCGCCTACGCCGAGACTCACAACATTCCGATCAAGGCCTCGATGAAGAAGCCTTACTCGATGGACCGCAACCTGCTGCACATTTCCTTCGAAGCGGGCGCGATGGAGGATCCATGGTACGATGCTACCACGCCTGCCGATCGCGACATGTATGTGCTCTCTGTTGCGCCCGAGGATGCGCCGGATCGCCCCGAGTATGTGGAAATCCTTTTTGAAAAAGGCAATGCCATCGGCCTGCGCCATGAGAACCTTGATGCCATCATCGCCGAGCTTGGCGATGTGAAGGTGAGCGGCCAGCGCGATGGTTATGCATTGATTAGCCCCTACGGCGTGATGCGCGTGCTCAATCTGCTCGGGGGCCGCAACGGCATCGGCCGCGTCGACATCGTCGAGAACCGCTTCGTCGGAATGAAGTCCCGCGGTATTTACGAAACTCCAGGTGGTACGATCTTGCTCGCCGCACACCGCGACCTCGAGACGCTCGTCGTCGACCGCGAAGCGATGCACATCCGCGACAGCCTCATCCCGAAGTACGCGCAACTTGTGTACAACGGATTCTGGTTCGCGCCGGAGCGCGAAGCGATCCAGGCCTTGGTCACCGAGACGCAGAAAACCGTCAGTGGCGAGGTGCGCCTCAAGCTTTACAAAGGCAATGTGATGCAAGCCGGTCGCCGCTCGCCGTTCAGCATGTATTCCGAAGCCGTAGCCACCATGGAAGGAGGCCAAGAGGAAGCCTACAACCAGGACGACGCCACCGGTTTCATCGCGCTCAACGCACTGCGCCTCAAGGCCAGCGCGCGTCAGGCGAAGTGATGCGGGTTTGTTTGCTTCGTCATTCCCAATGCGCAAGGCACAGCCAAACGAAAGCGAGACCAAGAGGCGGATGCTGGAAGTGGCGGCCGCGTTGTTGGCGGAGCACGGCTTCGAGGTGGTGTCGGTGCGCGATGTTACGCAGGCGGCAAAAGTGAATGTGGCTGCGGTGAATTATCATTTCGGCAGCCGCGATGGCCTTTTGGCGCGCGTCATGGAAGAAGCGCTGCGACATTTCAACGAAGAGCGACTTGCGCGGCTAGAGGGACTGGAAAAACGTTTTGCGGGCAAGCCCGCGCCGTTGGAGGAAGTGCTGGAGGCATGGCTCAAGCCCTTGGCCTCCGCAACGCAACGCTCGAGCTGGAAGGATCTGGTGACGGCTCCGCTGATTGGTCGCGTTCTCACTTTACCGGCCGACAAGGTGACGGCGGAAATTTCTCAAACGCATGCAGGCATCGACGATCGGGTCAGGCGATTGCTAAGCAAAACGCTGACGCCGCTTTCCGTCGGTGAAATCTCATGGCGCATGCATGGACTGCTCGGTGCCTTGGCGCACACGCTGGTGTCACCGACGGTGTCAGGCCTACTCGATTCTGCCAGCGTCGAGGCGATCATGGCGAGGTTCGTGAAGTTCGCCGCTGCCGCGATGCGAGAGGGTGCGGAATCTCTGCCACCGGCAAAAAACAGCCCGCAAGCGACTTTTGATTTTTAATTGCGAGCTACCTCAAACACGCAATCGCAAATCCCGCGCGCTCCATAGCATGTCGGCTGCAGGACGTGCGCTGCCTCTCAGTTTCCGCGCGCCATCTTTGCGGCTTGGGCTGAAGCGCTCCCTTGCGCCGGCGAAGGCTTCGTTGACAAATGCCTTGCTGCCAATCACTGCGCCATCGGTGAAGTATCGCACACGGCATCGTAGCATCGTTGCCATGCCAAGATCGGGCAGCGCGGTGCCGTTTTCCTTCGCTTCCAAGGCTTCCGCGGTGTTCATCTGCGGCCTCACCACTCCTTTTTCGACATTGGCATTTCCACTCTTGCGGCCCAAGGCAAGACCCATCGCACGCCGATAGATGCGCGAAATTTCTT
>JBIKIR010000018.1:0-45018 GCA_044361475.1 Luteolibacter sp.
GCACCCAGTCTGGCAAAACCGCAAAAGTCGCCCTGGTCGCAGTGATGAGAAAAATGCTCAGCGTTCTCAATAAAATGATCGCTCAGCCAAACTTTTCACTTGCCCATTAACACCACTGCTTGGCGGTGAATCATTTTTTATAGTCGGCGGCGGCGTAACGAGAACATCGGTGTGCCATAAAGCACCATTTTGATAGACGCCGGAATAGATCAGGCTCTTGGGTTCATCCTCACCACGGGCCGCCAACCGATCGGGTGAGTGCGTGCATGCGATTTCTTAGACTAACGCTTAGGACCGAGGGCTGAATGTTTAAAATCAAGCCACCTGCACCTGCTTGTCGACATCCTCGCGGAGGTTTTCGATGATGAAATCCTGCCTTTCGGGTGTGTTTTTACCCATGTAGAAGGCTAGTAATTCCCTCACCCCCTTACCCTCTTCGTATTCTACTGGATCAAGACGCATGTCGGGTCCGATCATGAAGCCGAACTCATCGGGTGAGATCTCACCCAGACCCTTGAAGCGCGTGATCTCCGAATTCTTTCCAAGTTTTTCGAGGGCCTTCTTGCGCTCGTCCTCGTCGTAACAATAGATCGTTTCTTTCTTGTTGCGAACGCGGAAAAGCGGCGTCTGCAGGATGTGCAGATGACCGTCACGTATGAGCTCGGGAAAAAACTGCAGGAAAAAAGTCAGCAACAGCAAACGGATGTGCATGCCGTCGACATCGGCATCGGTCGCGATCACGACGCGGTTGTAGCGCAGGCTTTCAATACCCTCCTCGATGTCGAGCGCGGCTTGCAGCAATGCGAACTCCTCGTTTTCGTACACCACCTTGCGCGGCAGGCTGAAGGTGTTGAGCGGCTTGCCGCGGAGAGAGAAGACCGCCTGCGTTTCGACATCGCGGCTTTTGGTGATCGATCCTGATGCGGAGTCACCCTCGGTGATGAAGATCGTCGATTCCAATCGGCGCTTGTGCTTGGTATCGAGGTGTACCCGGCAGTCGCGGAGTTTCTTGTTGTGGACCTTTGCCTGGCGCGCTCTTTCGCGGGCAATTTTTTGCACACCCTTTAGGTCCTTGCGCTCGCGCTCGGCCGAGAGAATCCGCTTCTGGATCGCCTCGGCGACCTGCGGGTTTTTGTGGAGGTAATTGTCGAGATGAGTCTTGAGGAAGTTGCCAATGAATGTCCGCAACGACTCACCCTCAGGAACGATGGTGGTCGATCCGAGTTTCGTTTTCGTCTGCGATTCGAAAATCGGCTCGACGATGCGCACGCTCACCGCCGCTTCAATGCCCGCGCGGATGTCGGCCGGATCGTATTGTTTTTTGTAAAACCCGCGCACGACTTGGACCAATGCCTCGCGGAATGCGGCGAGGTGGGTGCCTCCCTGCGAGGTGTTCTGGCCGTTGACGAAAGTGTAGTACTCCTCGCTGCTCTCCGCGCTATGAGTGAAGGCAACTTCGATGTCCTTACCGACCAAATGAATCGGCGGATAAAGCGCTTCGTGTTCCATCTCCTCGCGCAGGAGGTCGAGCAGGCCATCCTTGGAGCGGAATTTCTTGCCATTGAAGACCACCGTCAGCGCCGGATTCAGATACGAATAATACCGGCACATCTTTTCGACGAAGGCCTCTTTGAATTTCGCCTTGGCGGGGAAAATTGTGCGATCTACCTCGAAGGCCAAACGCGTGCCATTGTCCCCGTCTTCACAACGCGGGTTTTTCATGTCGACCGTGAGCGAGCCCTTCGAGAACTCGAGTGCTTTGGTCTGGCCGTCGCGCCACGATTGGATTTCGAAAAAATCGGAGAGCGCGTTGACCGCTTTGATGCCGACCCCGTTGAGGCCGACCGATTTCTTGAATGCCTCGCTGTCGTACTTGGCGCCGGTGTTGATCTGCGCCGCGCAGTCGAAAAGTTTGCCAAGCGGAATGCCGCGCCCGAAGTCGCGCACCTCGACCCTGCCATGCTCGTCGATGTCGACGCGGATCTCCTTGCCGAAGCCCATGATGTGCTCGTCGATCGAGTTGTCGACGGCTTCCTTGAGCAGGATGTAAAGCCCGTCATCTGCCGATGATCCATCGCCGAGTTTCCCTATGTACATGCCCGGCCGCATGCGTATGTGCTCGCGCCAGTCCAGTGACTTGATGTCTTCTTCGGTGTATTTTGCAGCCATGGGTGTTGTTTAAGATGGGTTAAACGCTTTCCTGTGGGCTGGCAAGTGCCGGATTGCACCAATCGGCAGCAGCAAACCGCCACATTGCCATTGCTACCTCGACGGTGCTTGGCCATTTTTTAGCCTCATGGACCTAATCCACACGATTCTCGGACCCGATCCGGCCGCCGGCGTCACAGTCATTCTCATGCTGATCCTCATCGAGGGTATCCTGTCGGTTGACAATGCAGCGGTGCTGGCCACGATGGTAATGCGCCTGCCCGACGAGCAACGCGGCAAAGCACTAAAGTACGGCATCATCGGCGCTTATGTCTTTCGCGGACTCTGCCTCGCCCTCGCCTCTTGGCTGATCACGGTCTGGTGGCTAGAACCTCTTGGCGGTCTCTACCTGCTGTGGCTTTCGTGGAAACATTTCTCGCGTCACCAATCCGTCGAGGAGGAAGGCGCGGAAGCTGTCGCCACCGAGGGCAACTGGCTCTACCGCCACACACTCGGCCGCCTCGGCCCCTTCTGGTCGACTGTGGTTGCGGTCGAAGTGATGGACCTCGCGTTCTCGATCGACAATGTGATTGCCGCCGTCGCCTATGTGAAAAATTTCCCGATGCCATCAAAGCTGATCCTTGTCTGCATCGGTGTTTTCCTTGGCATCCTGACCATGCGTTTCGCCGCCCAAGGCTTCGTAAAATTGATGCACCGCTTTCATTTCCTCGAAACCTGCGCCTTCATCGTGATCGGCATTCTTGGGATCAAGCTCCTGCTCAGCATCCCGCGCCATTTCCTCACTCACGGTCACCCGGTGCATGATTTCCTCGCGAGCAAGTCCTTCGATCTCGGCACTTCTGCTGTCACGCTCATGATTTTCATCGTGCCAGTGCTCCTCCACCTTGTTCGCAGCAAGCGCTCAAGCACTGGCACGGTCGGCCATTGACGCAAACCCACAGCCGACCTATTTCTCCGCAGTGAGCGAACTTGTTCTTGGCATCGACCTCGGCACCACCAACTCGGCAGTCGGCGTGGTCGACTCGGGCTTCCCGGTGCTTTTGGCAAACTCCGACGGACGCCGCATCACTCCCAGCGCGGTATGGATCGGCCGCGACGGCAGTATCGAAGTCGGCACCAAGGCCTTGCGCCGCAGAGCCCTCGAACCTGACCGCGTCGTCACCAGCATCAAGCGTCTGATCGGTCGCCGAATTGCGGAAATCGACGGATCACTCCCCCACCCGATTGCAAAAAACTCCGACGACGAACCCCTGGTGCTTGGCAAAACGCCGGTGGAAATCAGCGCGGAAATTCTCAAGGAACTCAAGCGCATCGCCGAGTGGCGCATGGAAACGACCATCACCAAGGCAGTCATCACCGTGCCTGCATACTTCCACGACGCCCAACGCGCCGAAACCAAGCGCGCCGGAGAATTGGCCGGTCTCGAGATCCTGCGCATTCTCAACGAGCCGACCGCCGCCGCGTTGGCCTACGGACTCGACAAACTCGGCGAACGCTCGCGGGTCGCGGTCTACGACCTCGGCGGTGGGACCTTCGACCTCTCGATCCTCGAAATGCAGGAGGGCGTTTTCCAAGTCCTTGCCACGCATGGCGACACACAACTCGGCGGCGACGACCTCGACGCGCTCATCATCGATCATGTATTGAGCAAACAGGGGCTGAATGAAATTTCTGCCATCCAGCGCGTGCGCCTGATGGAAGAAGCGGAGCGCGTGAAATGCCAACTCTCAGGTGATGACATGGCCACATTTCGCCTGCCATTTTTTGATGGCGATCGCAGCATCGAATTGCCAATCACGCGTGCGGAACTCGATGCCATCGCCGCGCCATGGATCGCCCGCAGCATTCGTTGCTGCGCCAAGGCATTGGCCGATGCACAACTTGCCGCCAGTGACCTCGATGCGGTCATTCTTGTCGGCGGTAGCACCCGCATGCCGGACGTGCGCGATGCGGTGGAAAAGTTTTTCGGCAAAAAGCCCGACACCTCGCAGCACCCGGACGAAGCAATTGCACTCGGCGCCACCATCCAAGGCGGCATTCTCAGCGGCGCGCTCGGCAAGATGGTCCTGCTCGATGTGACTCCGCTCAGCCTCGGCATAGAAACCCTTGGCGGCCTGATGAATGTGCTCATCCCCCGCAACACGACCATCCCCTGCAAGGCCGGCGAGGCATTCACCAACGCAGCCGATGGGCAATCCGCCATGAAACTCCGCGTGCTCCAAGGCGAGCGCGAAATGGCCAACGACAATTGGGAACTCGGAAATTTCGACATCAACTTTCAACCAGCATCCAAGGGCCAGGCAAGGGTCGGAGTGCAATTCAAGATCGACGAAAACGGCATTCTCGAAGTCCTCGCCCGCGACATCGCCACCGGCACCGACACGGTCGTGACCATGGGCAAAACTGCGGTCGATGTCGATGATGCGGCGGTCGAGGCCATGGTCGGCGAATCGGTCGAACATGCCTTCGAGGACATGGCGATGCGCGTCTTCACCGAAGCCCGACTGAAGGCCGAAGAACTGATCCCCGCCGTCGAAAACGCGCTGCAACAAGGCCTCGCAAACGACGCGGAAAAATCCGAAATCATCACTGCCCTCGATGCCGTTCGCAACGCGATGGAATCAGGTGCCGCCAACCCACTCAAAGCGGCAGCCCAACGCCTCGATGCAGCCACCGAGGCCATGGCGGCCCGCATCGTCGAGGATGCGATGTCCAAGGCACTCGATCGTCAATTGTAGCTTCCCAGAACCCGCTTGCATAAGTCCACAACCATTTGCATGGTAGACACAAGTACATTCCACAACAAAAAACGGTTCACTCCCATTTATTTCACCCAACAGACACATGCCCCAAAATAATGTCATAGCGTCTGAAATAGACCCTCTTTGGTATCATTGCGGCCGCTGCGGCTCATTGTTTCAATCGGTCACACATGCCAGCAAAGGCCACCGCTGCACTGAATGCGGATTCACCCCTATTCCGCCTACCACCGATAAAAACACGCAAACCCTCCATTTTACAAAGACGATCAATAGTGTAGAGAATATTGAAACATATTCACAAAACCCAGCCCAAGAAGATGTAAGACGCAAAAAAACAAACCAGTCCATGATCATTCTAGTGGTCATTTTGATGCTAGCAATCGGTCTGATTGTCTTAGCGATAAAAACCATCTGGAGCGTGAAGGAAATCCCCAATCCGGCATCTAATGCCAGCGTTATCGAAACAGCGACAGAGAACGAAAATCTCGTCCTTCTCAACAAGTACACAAGTAAATGCTGGGACACACTGCAAAAATTTCTTCAAGCGGGCCTGCCCGAACAACGCAGCCAGTATGTCAGCCAACCCATCGCGGCGGTAACGCGCATGACGAGACATCAGGGTTTCGAAGGGATGGACAACATATCACTTCCTACCTTAAAAACCTCACAATGGAGTGTTGTGAGCATCGGTGCTGAAAAATCGATTGAGGGATTTTGGATCAACGAGGATGGAAGATGCTTCGACACTCTTTTTAGAAAGGAGCAGGAAGAGTGGCTGATTGATTGGGAGTACTTCGTGAGATACAGTGAAATGCCATTGGCAGTGTTCCTCAGCGGAAATGGTGATGCCGAGGGCGAATTCCGCCTGCTGGCTCGCGAGCGCCTTGCCGAAGATCGCAAGGACCTGCCAACGATCAGCATAATGTTCTACGCACCTGTTTTTGGGCGCCCCGCGGAAACCGGGGCCCCATCTCCTGAATTCCTCGTTCAAAGAAATTCACCCGCAGGCAAATTGCTGGAAGCAGCATTTGCCGCATTAAAAAACAAAAAGCGCCCCTTCAATGCCACGAACCTCAACCTCGACCCCGAAGGCATGATCCGCGTGCGCGTGAAAATCCGTCGCAGTGGCGAGATGGAGACGCGGGCATTCGAGATCGTCGAACTGAAAGCCTGTCATTGGTACTCCAGTGACCTTCCCGGCTTTGATGTCGACAATGAAGGCGAAGTCAAAAATCAAGACTGACGCGCCAGCGCCTCTTCCATCAACATCAGCGGCTCGGTGCCGGGAAACCAGTGCTGAAACGACAGCACACCCTGCCTCAACAACATCGAGAATCCATTGGATGTCGTGCATCCGATGCTTTTTGCCTGCGCGGTCAGTGGCGTTACCGCGGGCTTGTAGATGGTGTCGTAAACCAGATGGTGTTTCATCAGGCATGAGGGCGGCAAAACACATGGGTCCGCAGGGTTGAGCCCCACCGACGAGGTGTTCACGATGAGATCGCAATGATGCGAAAGCTCAACAAGACGCGGGTCATCGAGACCGACGATCTCGATATTCACATCGTCTTTGATTGCTTGGAGCCTAGTTTTCAGCGCGATGATTTTGTCGACACTGCGGTTGGCCAAAACCACCTGACGCACGCCGCTCAAAACGCATTGAGTGGCAATCGCCTGACCCGCCCCGCCACCGGCACCGACGATGAGCACTTTCAAATCCGCCAAGCGCACCGAAAAATCATGCTCCACCGCCGCCACAAATCCCGGGCCATCGGTGTTGTAGCCGGTCAGCCCGCTTGCATCGAAGCGCACGGTGTTGACCGCTCCCAGCGACGCTGCCAGCGGGTCAATCACATCGCATGCCGCCATTGCATCAAACTTGTGCGGCACGGTCACATTCGAGCCGATGAAATCAAGGGCACGCATCCTCGCAAATGCCTCCGCCACGCGACCCGCCGGGACTTCCAAGCGGATGTAGCGACAATCGATACTATAAGCATCCAGCGCCGCCTGATGCATCCGCGGTGATGCCGAATGCGCAATGGGCCAGCCGATCACAGCCAAGCGCGCGGGCTTTTCACAGCCGGCATCGAGTATGTCGCGGCTCGCAAGGTCATCGATGGTGTAAACTTCTTTCATGCGAGTTTTTGGTTGAAAACATTCACGCGTGAAATGCAGCGCTGCTTGCCGAGAATGTTTAGCACATCCGCCATGTCAGGGCCCTGACCCCGCCCCGTGAGTGCGACACGCAGCGGGAACATCATCTGACCCACCTTCGCACCGGCACTTGCCGCGGCTTCGGAAAGCGCGGCCTTGGCGGCATCGGCGGACCACCCATCGATCTTTTCGAATAGCCCCGCGAGTTTGCCAAAAACATCACGCACCGCAGGATTTGATACGGCTTTTGCCATGGCCTCGCCATCGCAAGAAAAATCATCCATCAGCAAAAACTCCACCGCCTTGGGAACTTCGGTCAGTAGCCGAACTTTGTCCTTCACCGCTGCCATCACCAACTCAAACGAATCCCCGATCGGCAAACCCGCCTGCTCGACAAATGGCCTCGCCTCCCGGGCGAAACTTGCCGCATCGAGCCGCATCAAATGCTGCTGGTTCACCCACTGGCATTTCTCGAGATCGAAGCGCGCCGGCGCGCGGTTGACCTGCTCCAGCGAAAAGCGGCTCACCAACTCATCGAGGCTGAAAATTTCCTCATCATTCTTTGGCGACCACCCAAGCATCGCGATGAAATTCACCACCGCCGATGGAAGAAAACCCTGACGCGGATAATCGCCGACCGCCGCACCTTCGTCGCGCTTGGACATCTTGCTGCCATCGGGATTCAATATCAGCGGAATGTGCGCGTACTTCGGCGCTTCCATGCCGAAGGCCTCGATCAACTGAAGGTGCTTGGGCGTGTTCATCAAATGATCCTCGCCGCGGATCACATGGCTGATCCGCATTTCGAGGTCATCGACGACATTCACAAAGTGAAAGACATAGCTGCCATCCGAGCGCTTCACGACCATGTCGGGCGTATTGGATTCATCGCGGTAATCAATCGTCACCTCGCCGCAAACGAGGTCGCGCATCGTCACCGGGCGGCGATCGAAACGAAATCTCCACGCACCACCATCCTCATAAACGCGGCCGGCATCGACGAGTTTTGCAAACCAACGGTCGTAAATCTCACGACGCTCGCTTTGAAAATACGGACCCAACCCACCGCCAACCTGCGGGCCTTCATCCCAATCAAGCCCAAGCCATTTCATCCCGCCAAAAATCGCCTCCTTGGCCTCATCGGTGTTTCTCGCTTCATCGGTATCCTCGACGCGGAGCACGAAAACTCCACCGTGATGACGGGCAAACAACCAGTTGAAAAGCGCGGTGCGGGCGCCACCCACATGAAGGTATCCGGTGGGCGATGGTGCGAAGCGGGTGCGTACGGACATGCCGACGATGTAAACGCCACAACCCGCCCCGTCCAGCCACGATGATCAAGTGGATTGCATGAATTCATTTCATCTGCGGATCAATCGCTTGCAGAAAGCCCCACCCACGCCTATCGCTCATCGCGTGTCCCGCACGGACCCAAGCGCGGAAAAACTGCTTCGGCAGGTGCTCCACCATCCCGATTTCCATTCACGCCTGGCCCCCATGGTCACCGGCGAAGGCAGCGTCGTGCTCGACCACTGCGCGAATGCTGCCCACGCGTTTGTTTCATCGGTGATCTGCAAGGCGATTCACGAGGAGCGAAAATCAAGCGTCTGGCTGATCTCCGACCAGCCGCGGCAGCGCGAACGGCTCGCCGCCGAAATGGAGCTCTGGGGGCTCGATCCGCTGGTCTTGCCCGATGCCACCATCGATCAAAAAACCGAAACCGCGCCCGATCCAGAAACGACTGCCGAGTGGTTCGCGATCCTTCACGCGCTCACTCAGGCCAAGCCCTCGATCGTGATCTGCGACAGCGAGGCATTCGCCCAAGCATGCCCCTCGCCCGCAACACTCGTATCGGCACGCATCGTGTTGAAAGTTGGCGGCACGCTTGATCCTGCGGCATTTGCCAACTCGCTCGCTAATCATCAATACGAACGCATGCCGATGGTTTCGGGGCGCGGCCAATTTGCCGTGCGCGGCGGCATCATCGATGTCTTCCCATGGCAGGCCGTCGCACCATTGCGCATCGAGTTCTTCGACGACGAAATCGAATCGATCCGCGAGTTCGACATCGATAGCCAGGCATCCACCCGTAAGCTCGATGGCACGGATATTGCGATCAGCGAGCCATCATCCGATGCAACCCTAGCCGATTATCGAAAAGCCAATGATGTGGTGATCTCGCTTGACGCGATGATCGACAACCCGGCGGTGTCGATCTTGGAAGGCGCCCAATGCGGTGATGGTGAGGAGGACTTCAGCCTCGCCGTCTATCCTAGCCCGCTCGGGGTGTTTGAAGCGGGAGACTTCATCCTCGATGAAATCCGCCGTGAGCAATTTTTCCAACAACTCAATACATGGCGGCGCGAGGAATGGACCGTCGCCATGGTCTTTGCCAATCAGGGCGAGCAGGACCGCTTCGAAGAACTCTCCGGCAAGGACCTCGATCGCGATCTTGGAATCATGCCACTGCGCGGCGAACTGATGGCCGGCTTCACCCTGCCCTTCGCCCGCATCGCCGTGCTTTCGTCCTCCGAGCTCTTTGGCCGCTACCGCACGGCCGCTGCAAAACGGCGCTCGATTCTCGACCGCACGCGCCACATCAGCTCAGCCGGGTCAGTTGATGAAATGAGCCATGGCGATCTGGTCGTGCATTACGAGTATGGCATCGCCCGATTCCGCGGCATTGTTCAAAATGACGACTGCGAGGAAATGCTCCTCGAGTACCGCGACGGCGCGATGCTCGGAGTCCCACTTGAGCAGGCGCACCTGGTCGGCAAATATGTCGGCCTCGGCGGCCGCACGCCAGAGCTCAACAAACTCGGCAGCGCCGCATGGAAATCTGCCCGCAAGGCAGCCGAAAAATCCATTCTCGATTACGCCGCCAAACTTCTGCGCGTCCAAGCCGAGCGCAACCACGAACCGGGATACGCCCACCCGCCGGACACCCGATGGATGTGGGAATTCGAGCGCTCGTTCCATCATGTCGAAACAAGCGATCAACGCCGCGCGATCGACGAAACCAAACGCGACTTGGAAACTGCCCGCCCGATGGATCGCCTGATCTGCGGTGATGTAGGCTTTGGCAAAACCGAGGTTGCGATCCGTGCCGCGTTCAAAACCATCACCAGCGGCAAACAAGCGGCCATCCTCGTGCCAACCACCGTGCTTGCCGAACAACATTGGCGCACCTTCCGCGAACGCATGTCGGACTACCCGATGCGCATCGACCTGCTCAACCGCTTCCGCACCCCCGCCGAAATCCGCGACACGATCGCCGGCATCGCCGATGGTTCGGTCGACCTCGTAATCGGCACTCACCGACTCGTTTCGGGCGATGTGCATTTCAAGGACCTCGGTCTGGTGGTCGTCGACGAAGAGCAACGCTTCGGCGTCGCCCACAAGGAGAAATTCAAACAACTCTTCCGTCAGGTCGATGTGCTCACGCTTTCCGCCACACCCATACCGCGCACGCTTTACATGGCGCTAATGGGTGCCCGCGACATGTCGACGATCGAAACGCCACCGCCCAACCGAGTGCCGGTCGCAACATCGATCAGCCCGTACGACGAACGCATCATCCGCGACGCGATCCGTCGCGAAATGAAACGCGGCGGCCAAACATTTTTCCTGCACAACCGCGTCAAGACGATCGAAAACATGCGCGAACGAATCGCCGAGCTCGTGCCTGAGGCCCGCATCCTTGTGGGCCATGGCCAAATGGACAAAGACGAGCTCGAGCAGGTCATGCGTACCTTCGTGAAAGGCGAGGCAGATGTGCTTCTAGCCACGACAATCATCGAGACCGGCATCGACATCCCCAACGCCAACACGATCATCATCGACCGCGCCGACCGCTTTGGCCTCGCCGATCTCTATCAGCTCCGCGGCCGCGTCGGACGCGCCGGTGAAAAAGCCCACGCGATCCTGCTCCTGCCGCGCGACATGATCACCGCCGGCGATGCCCGCAAACGCATCCACGCGATCAAGGAACACACCGCACTCGGCTCGGGATTTAAAATCGCCATGCGTGATCTCGAAATCCGCGGCGCGGGAAATCTCCTCGGCACCAAACAATCAGGTCACATTTCCCAAATCGGTTTCGACCTCTATTGCCAACTCCTCAAGCAATCGGTCGAACGACTCAAAGGACGCAAAACCGGCAGCACGACACCTCCAAACTTCAAGGCGGACTTCGTCGTCAGCACCGAAGCCGCTTGGCTCAAACACGACAGCCAAAATGCCAGCGATGCGATCCCCGCATTTCTGCCAAGCACATGGCTCGATGACACCCGCCTGCGCCTCAAGACCTACCGCGAACTCTCCGGCGTGCTCACCGTCAAAGCCGTCGATGCGCTCGAGTCGGCATGGCGCGACCGCTTCGGCCGCCTGCCCGCCCCGGTGGAAAACTTGCTGACCATTGCCCGCATCAAGGCCCTTGCCGCCGGCAACGACATCCAGTCGGTCGAAATCCAAGGCCAGCGCCTCATGCTTCACCGCAACGGCGCCTACATTCTGCTGGCCGAAAGGCGCTTTCCCCGACTTGAAACCATCAAGCCCAAGGCTCGCCTCGAGGAAACCCTCAGCCTCCTGCGGACGATGTAGCCCTCCATGTTATTTTCCGACTACAAGAAAAAAAGTCCGATTTTCTGTTGGATTTGGTATCGGCCAATCTTGACGCCGCGCTGCCTCACCCCTAAATAATCGCCTTGTGCGAAGCATAATATTCTTTTTCGTGGTGGCCGCCGCAATGCCGGGCACCCTTGCTCAGACATGGGAACGCGAAGACATCGGGTTCGACAGCATTCAGAGCAGGGCTAGGGATCTTGCCAACAAACCCTACACGGCACCCGACCGCGACTCGCTGCCAGCGTGGATGAACAACCTGACCTACGATCAGTACCGCGACATCCGCTTCAATCCAAATCAATCACTCTGGGCCGCCGAGAACCTTCCGTTCCGCGCGATGTTCTTCCACCCCGGTTATCTTTATCGCGAGCCGGTGACCTTGAATGAATTCACCAGCAGCCACCAGCAACGCATCCGCCTCGCCGAGGCATTTTTTAATTACGGTCCGCTCATCCAGCAACATGGTGAGCTCCCCGCCGATGGTGGCTTTGCCGGATTCCGCCTCCACACCCAACTCAACAGCCCGGATTATTTCGACGAACTGATCGTCTTCCAAGGTGCCAGCTACTGGCGTGCGCTCGGCCGCAACCAACGCTGGGGCATCTCATCGCGCGGCATCGCGGTCGATACCGGCACGGAAGGCGTGGCCGAGGAGTTCCCCAACTTCCGCGAATTTTGGCTGCGCAAACCACAGCCAGGCGAAACTCAAGCACGCCTCTACGCGCTGCTCGACGGACCTTCCTACACCGGCGCCTACGCATTCAAAGTTCACCCCGGCAACGAAACCATCGTCGAGGTCCGCGCCGTGATCTTTGCCCGCCGCGCTGTCCAACGCCTCGGCATCGCGCCGATGTCGAGCATGTTCTGGTTCGGCGAAAACTCGCGCCGCCGCTTTGATGACTTCCGCCCTGAAGTGCACGACACCGATGGCCTCGCCATCCGCATGGGCACCGGCGAACGCATCTGGAGGCCGATCTGCAATGATTCGGGCCGACTCGAGTTCAGCTTCTTCAGCATGGACAAGTGCGATGGCTTCGGTCTCCTGCAACGCGACCGCCGCTTCAGCGCCTACGAGGATGATGAGGCCGCTTACCACCTGCGTCCGTCATTGTGGATCGAGCCAACCTCCGACTGGGGCCCCGGCCGCGTGATGCTGATGGAAATCCCGACGACCAACGAGCTCGCCGACAACACCGTCGCAATGTGGGAACCTGCACACATCCCGCAAGCCGGCGATCGCATCGAGTTTTCCTATCGCCAGCACTGGACCACGGATCCCGATCCATCCCTAGCGACCGGCCATGTGGTGGCCACCCGCAGCGGCATCCACGACTGGCAACCAGGCCAGCGCACGATCATCGTTGAGTTCAAAGGCACTAGCCTCCAACAAAACGGCGAAATACCCATCACACCACAAATCGAAGCGATCGGCGAAAACGGCGGCAAGGTCGTCATCCAAGGGGTCAACCTCCAACAACTCCCCGATGAGCGCTGGCGCCTCGCATTCCAAGTCGCCCCCTCGGCCGAAGGATCCAAGCTTTCCGACATCGGTCCGATCGAGCTTCGTTGCTGCCTGAAACGCGGTGACAACTACCTCACCGAAACATGGGTCCATCGCATCACTCCCTAGACCGCCTGCCGCCACTCAGCGAACAGGAACTCGTCGAGTGGGAGGAGGCCTACACCGCAGTTGAGGCCTATCTGCAAGCACTTCGCCTGCGCAATCGTTTGCTTGTTGCCGAACTCGTCCGCGGCATTCTATGGCGGGCATCGGCAAGACGCGCCAATGAACCGGACAAGCCAGCCCGACTTCTCGCGATGGAAGAGGCGCTCACCGAAATCGCCAACTGGACCCAAGATGTACTCGATGTTCCGCTCGAAAACCGCCGCCTCGCCGCCCGCGGCCGTCTCGCACTCCTCCTCGCCGGCATGCCCGACAAATGGCAGGGCGTGTTTCTTACCCCGCCGCCATGGCCACCCGCCTTTGTCGAGGCGATGAAAAAATCCTACCTCGCGGCCGGACCGCGATTCGCCAACCTCACCATGGTACCCAAGCCGCTTGAGCTCAACGCCATTGGCAGCGGTGCCGCCCAATGGTGGCAAACGATGGATCGCAAACCGATCATCCGACTCATGTTCACCGCCGTGCTGCTCGCCATCATCGCGCTGGCCGCATGGTTTTTCCTTCTCGACTGATGGAACCCGCCGACCTCTCACCGCCCAACTCGGGCAAAGTGTTCTTCAGCGCAAAAGCCACCCGCATGCGGCGCGCGATCTTCTTCGGCTGCGTTCTTTTGTTCAACATCGCCGCCAGCCTCTGGCTCGCCGACCTCTTCTGGCGCATGGGCCTACAAAAAGCCCACTTCCCGCTGCTGGCCATCTTCATCCTGCTCAACGGCCTTCTCACACTCGGATCGTTTCACGCGATCTTCGGCGCGATCGACATGCTGCGCGGTGTCCGCCGCGCCGCACGCATCACAAAACTTGCCGATGGCCGGAGCGGCCCGCTCACCAAACGCCATGCGGTGGTCATGCCAGTCTACAACGAAGACAGCACCCGCACCTGCGCCCGCATCGAGGCGATCTACCGCTCGATCGAAGCCACCGGCCACCTTGAGTCGTTCGATTTTTTCATCCTAAGCGACACGCGCGACCTCGACCTCTGGGTCATGGAGGAAACGGCATGGACCAATCTCTGCCGCAAACTCGATGGCTTCGGCCGCATCTACTATAGACGCCGTAGAACCAACGAAAACCGCAAGGCCGGCAACATTGGCGACTTTGTCCGCACTTGGGGCGGCGGCTACGAAGCCATGCTCGTGCTCGATGCCGATAGCCTCATGGATGGCGCCGACATCGTCAAAATGGCCCGCGTCATGGAGGCCTACCCGCGCCTCGGTATTCTTCAGACGCCGCCCAAGCTCATCCGCGGATCCTCGGTTTTCACCCGCCTCCAACAATTTGCCATGCGGCTTTACGGCCCGGTCTTCATCCGCGGCCTGAACTTCTGGCAACTCGGCGGCGGCAGCTACTGGGGTCACAACGCGCTGATCCGTCTCAAGCCCTTCTCGGAGTTCTGCGAACTTCCCGCACTCCCCGGCCGAGAACCCTTCGGCGGTCGCATTCTCAGTCACGATTTCGTCGAAGCGGCACTGATGGTTGCCGAAGGCTGGGAAGTCTGGCTCGCATGGGACATCGAGGGCACCTACGAGGAAGCGCCGCCCACACTCGTCGATCACCTCATCCGCGACCGCCGCTGGTGCCAAGGCAACCTCCAACACCTCTGGCTCATCTTCGCGCGCAAGTTGCCATTCTCGGTGCGCATGCACCTCTTCATGGGCATCATGGCCTACCTCGGCAGCCCGCTTTGGTTTCTGTTCCTCGTGCTTGGCACTTGGGTCGCATGGGATCGCTCCACCAGCGAACTGAGCAGCCTGCCCTTCGAAAGCCATGTGGAGCGCTTGTTCGGCCTCAATGGCATCGAGCAAAGCATCATCCTCACCTGCTTCATTTTCACCCTGCTCTTCCTTCCAAAAATCCTCTCGATGCTGCGCGCGATTTTCGTGCCGCAAATCCGCAAGTCCTTCGGCGGCACTATCCGCATCATGACGGGCGTCACCCTCGAATCCATCGTCTCGATCCTACTCGCCCCATGCATCATGGCCGCACACACGCTCATGGTCATCAGCATCCTGCTCGGCCGCGCCGTCGGATGGGGCAACCAAAACCGCGAGACCGATGGCACCACATGGGGCGACGCGATCCGCTTCCATTTGTTTCCGACGATCCTCGGCATCGTGTGGACCGTGGTCGCGTTGAACATCGACCTCACATTCACCGCATGGATTTCACCGATCCTCCTCGGGCTCGTGCTTTCCGCACCAGTTTCGGTTTGGACAAGCCGCGTGCGTTACGGACTCAAACTCGCCAAACATGGCATTCTCAGCATCCCCGAGGAAAGGGATCCGCCAAGCGTGATGGTGCTCGCACATGAAGCAAAAGGCGCCACCGATCCTGCACTCGATGCATCGGACACCGATCGCCACGGTGTCATCGCAGCAGTGGTCGATCCCTATGTGAACGGCGTCCATGTGTCGCTGCTTGAAAATGTCGAGCTGCGGCAAAATGAAGAAGCACTCGCCGAAAGATGCCTTACCAAAGGCCCGGGCGACCTGAGCAAAAACGAACTTTCAGAACTGCTCTACCTTGGTCCCGCAATGCTTCTCATGCACCGCGCGGTGTGGCTCCGCCCAGCCGACAGCATCCACCCGATCTGGACACAAGCGATCCAAAGCTACCGTCGCCGACTCTATCAAACCACCGACGCAGCCTAATCCCTCCCCCATGCTTCAAGCTCCCCCTTCACTCAAATCGCTCGCCGAAAAAGCGGCAGCAGGGCTTCTGGAAAATCTTCACGCCAAGGCCAGCATCACCGCCGCCGCCCCTGGCCGCGTGAACCTCATCGGCGAACACATCGATTATTGCGATGGCTTTGTCCTGCCCTTTGCCATCGATCGCTACATCGTGATCGCCGGGACTCCAAACGGCAGCTCATCGGTGCGCATCGCGACTGCCCTCGGCGGCGGCATCGCCACCTTCGATGTCTCGCAAGAGGTCGAAGAAGGCGAACCGAAATGGACCAACTACCTGCGCGGTGTGATTTGCGGATTCCAAAACCTTGGTCACGCGATTCCAGGCTTCGATGCCTACATTCTTTCCTCCGTCCCCGGTGGCGCAGGCCTTTCATCATCCGCCGCCTTGGAATGCGCCACAGCCACATTTCTCGAAGGCCTGCTCGGCGTTGAAATCGGCACCCGCGAAAAAGCCCTGCTCTGCCAAAAAGCAGAACACGATTTCGCCCATGTTCCCTGCGGCATCATGGATCAATTCGCTTCAGCCTTCGGCACCAAAGACCATCTCGTGCTCATCGATTGCATGACGGCCGAACCGCAACTCGTGCCATTCACCCATCCCGACCTCACCGTCCTGATCTCCAACACGATGGTACATCACGAGCTGTCCGATGGCGGTTACGCACTTCGCCGCAAACACACGGAAGACGCGCTCAAGATCATCGGCAAGAACTCATGGCGCGATGTCACAACCGCCGATGTGGAAAATCATTGGGAAAAACTCGGTGATCCGGTCAACCGCCGCGCCCGCCATGTCGTCGGCGAAATCGCCCGCACCATCGAAGCAGCCACTGCACTCAAAGCCGCCGATTTCGAAAAACTCGCCCCCCTCATGGCCGCATCGCATCAATCGCTGCGCGATGATTTCGAAGTATCTTGCAAAGAACTCGATGTCCTCGTCGATGCCGCACAAAGCATTGGCCGCAGCGGCGGTGTGATCGGTGCCCGCATGACCGGCGGTGGCTTCGGCGGATCAACAGTCACGCTTTGCGAATCGTCCAAAGCCAACGACATCGCCAGCAAACTTGCCGCCGAATACCACGCCAAGACCGGCCTCGCGGCCGAAATTTTCGCCTCGCGACCTTCGGCAGGTGCACATAGAGTCCTTTGAATTTTCGCATCCGAATGCCCTCTTCGCTTCACATCCTCTTCGTCTGCACCGGCAACACCTGCCGCAGCCCGATGGCCGAAGGTCTCTTTCGCAAAGCCATCGCAGGCCGCGACGATCTCGCCACCAGCTCCGCCGGTGTCGCCGCATCCAAAGGCTCACCCGCCAGCCGCGAAACCCTCAAGGTCCTCAAAAAACGCGGCGCTCATCTCGATGATTTCGCCAGCCGCCAAGTGACGGAAAAAATCCTCGAGTCCGCAACCCATGTCTTTGCCATGACCGAAGGTCACTTGGCCGCACTCGAAAGCCGCTTCCCCTCGCACGCCGACAAGTTTTTCCTCATTCGCGAATTTTCCGGCATCACCGACAAACGCCAAGGCCTCGATGTGCCCGACCCGATCGGCATGGGCCCCGCCGCCTACGAAGAAGTCGCCAAGGTGCTCGAAACCGCAATCCCGTCGATCATTGCCTACCTCGATTCGACAAGGTAAAAGCTGAAAAGCTGAAAAGCTGAAAGAAGATGAAGTAGCGACCTCTTCTGCTATCCGCGATCCACGATCCACGATCCTTGATCTCAGCTCAGACCATGCCGAGCTTCATCCGGCCTTCTTCGGAAATCATTTCCTGATTCCACGCCGGATCCCACACGAGCTCAACCCGCGCATCATCGACTCCCTCGATGGTCATGATCTTTGCCTGCGCATCCGCCGCAATGACCGGACCCATGCCGCAACCGGGCGCGGTCAGCGTCATCTTCACCAACACCACCGTCTTGTCGCCTTCCTTGTCGACGCTGCAATCGTAGACCAAGCCAAGGTTGACGATGTCCACCGGGATCTCCGGATCATAGACGCCTTTGAGCTGACCCCACACTTGCTCATCGATCGGCGCATCCTTCAAACGCTCGGCCTCTTCCTGCTTTTTCTTCTCCTCGGTCATGTCAATGCCAAGTGCGTCGGCATCCTGAGAAGAAATGCGCGCAAGACCTTGGCTGGTCGCGACCGTGAATGTGCCACCAAGTTTCTGCGTGATGTAAACCTCGGTCCCTGCAGGAAGCGTCAGGGCATCGCCACTCGGAATCTGAATCGCTGCCACTTCGCGCGTAAGGTTGATCTTGTCGTGCATGCGCGGAGTAAAAACCATGATTTCCGCGGGTGCAAGGAGTGACTTGCGGGGATCATGCGGGCCTGCCCACACAGATCGTGAAAATGACAGTCGCGGCGCTCAAATTTTCTTCCTCATCGGGGTCACTCTGCTTCATTGGGTCCATGCGATTGCTCTGCGCCACCCTCGGTATCCTGATTGCCCTCGCCGCCCCTTCGATGCTCTCAGCAGCCGGCAAAGCGGACAACAAGGCCAGCCTTTCCTTCCACATCGAGACGGAGGCCAGCGACAACCCGAAGATGATCTTCCCCCACACACTCAACAACGGGCAAACTCGCTACTTCCGCAGGCTTCCTGAAATTAGCACCAAGGATGTCGTCTCCTACAACCCCTTTCCCTCTGATGCCGGCGATGGCTATGGCGCAGTCTTCCGCCTCAGAGAAAGCGCCGCAAAACGACTCGCAGCTCTGACGAATATCAATCAAGGCAAGTGGCTCGTCGCCCAAGTCAATGGCCGCCTCGTCGATGCGGTCATCATCGATCAACCAATCAACGATGGCGTGCTGGTCGTGTGGAAAGGCATCACGCTGGCCGACCTTTCGATCTTCGACAAATCGACCAAACGCAGCGGCGAGGACGGCAAAAAGAAGAAAAAAGATTAATCCAGCAGCCACACCATGATCCGCACCTTGCTTTGCACCCTCGCGTTTTGCGGCACGCTCCATGCCGCGCAAGACCTTCAACTGCCCACCGAAAACACACACATTTTCAGCAACGAGCCGGAGCGATTCTACATGCATGTGGACCGCAATTTTGAAGGCCAAGTCTCGAAACCATGGGAGGGCGGATCCTTCGGTTTTGTCCGCAATGCCTTTCGTTTCGAAAATGAAGTGTTACTCACGAAATTTCACGAAGGCATCGACATCGCCCCCATCAAGCGCGACCGCTCGGGCAATCCGCTCGATCTGATCACCAGCATATCCGCCGGGCGCGTCGTCCACATCAGCCCGCTCGCCGGTCGCAGCAACTACGGCAAGTACGTCATCGTCGAACACGAGTGGGAAGGCACCGCCGTTTACTCACTCTACGCCCACCTTGCGGAAATCACCTGCCAACCCGGCGACAAGCTCAAGGCCGGCTCGGTCATCGGCCGCATGGGTTACACCGGCGCCGGCATCAATCGCGTCCGCGCCCACCTCCACCTCGAGCTCGCCATGCTTATGAGCCAACGCTACCAGGACTGGCACGAACACTACGGCCGCGGACTCAACACTCAGGGAAATTTCAATGGCATGAACCTCGTCGGCACCGATGTCGCACGCTTCTTTCTCGAACATCGAAACAATCCCGAAATCCGCTTCAGCGATTTTGTCACCAACACCCCTGCCTACTTCAAGGTCACCACTCCCGTCACGGGCACACCCGAGTTTGTCAAACGCTATCCGTGGATCGTGAAAGGCAACACCGACAACCAAAAATCGTGGGAAATCACTTTCAGTGCCACCGGTCAACCGGTCAGCTTCAGCCCAAGCAGCCGTGAGGTGAACGCCCCGATCGTCACCTCCGTAAAACCTTCTGCCACACCCCACCGCTACCTCACCCGCAACCTCATCACCGGCATCGGCAACCAAGCGACCCTCACGCCTCAAGGCCAACAACTCGTCTCCCTGCTCACCAATCAATTCCCCGCCGCAAAACCCGACAAATCACACCCGCCGAAATAATCTTCCTCACAACACAACACATCCACCCCACATCATGAACGACAGCATCCTCGCCAAACTCCAATCCATGGGCTTCGACCTTCCCGAAGTCCCCACACCGGTCGCCGCCTATGTGAACTGCGTGCGCTCCGGCAACTTGCTCTTCCTCTCCGGCGGACTCCCCATCGATGGCACTCGCAAAGTGATCGGCAAGGTCCCCACTCAAGTCTCCATCGATGAAGCGAAAGACGCCGCACGCATGATCATGCTCAACCGTCTCGCCGTCATCCGCGACGCGATCGGCTCACTCGACAAAATCAAACAAATCGTCGCGCTCAACGGCTTCGTGAATTCCGAGGCCGATTTCTACGACCACCCGCAAGTGATCAACGGTGCCTCGGAATTCCTCGTCGAACTCCTCGGCGACAAAGGCAAACACTCCCGCACCGCCCTCGGCGCCGCCGCACTGCCACTCAATGTCGCCGTCGAAATCAACCTCACCGTCGAAGTGGAAAGCTGATGAAGAGTTAAAGATTATTCGTTAGAAGTTATTGGTTGAAAGACGAAGTGACGGAATCCCAAGAATTTTCATAACCCATAACATCTAACCTATAACTCTCTCCCCCTACCCCATCGCGTAAGGAAATGAAATTGGCGCGCTGACCCGATCTGCTGTCCTGTGAGCCGTGCGGCTTTCGACCAGAATTCAGCCTGTCATTTGCCTGACCTTGTTGGCGGCCGCCACATCGGTCGCCACCGCGCAGACGACCGATCCCACAGCGAATTTTTCCCATCAGTGGACTCGCGAACAAAAGGCGATCGCCATGAACCTTGGCATCGCCGCCGTCATCACCGGATACGGCTTCGCGCAATGGGGTTGGGGCGAAACTGCATTCGCTTACAACAGCGAGGGATGGTTTGAATCCGATACCGACTCGGGCGGCGCTGACAAATTGGGCCACGCCTACACCGGTGCGGTGATCACTGCCATCACCTCGTCACTTTGCGAAGGATGGGGCTATGAAAATGATGATGCCGCGCTGCTCGGAGCATGCAGTGGCATGCTGGCCACCACCCTCATCGAGATCGGCGACGGATTTTCGGATCAACATGGCTTCAGTTGGGAAGACGAGACCTTCAACCTCGCGGGCGTTGGCCTCGAATACCTGCGACTGCGCTTTCCCGAATTTGGCAAACGCGTGCAGTTTCGTTGGGAATACTTCCCCTCAGCCAAGGTACGCGACGGCGAGGAAATGGACATCTTCACCGATTACGAAGGCTCGCGCTGGATGCTGGCATTTCCGCTCAAGGGATGGATGCGCGAGAGATCATGGCTCGACTGGGTCGATGTCCTCGTAGGCTACGGCACCCGCGATTTCGAGGACCGCCAAGGCCAACTGTCCGACCGCGGCGACCGCTCCCCCTTCATCGGCATCGGAATCCACATTCCCCTCGCTAAAGAACGCCTCCACATACGCGGATCCAACCGCTTCTTTGAATACTTCCAAGTTCCAGGAACCGCCATTCCGCTGCCGCCTTAGAGCATTTTGCTCAGATCTTTGACCCTGACACGACGAACACCCGCTAGACATAAACCCGCGTCACCCGCGTGGTGATGCCGGTAAAAATTTCCCAGGCGATCGTGCCTGCTTTTTCCGCCACCTCGACCACCGGGATGCGGGAACCAAAAAGCTCGACCTCATCGCCTTCCATCACATCCGGCGCGGCGCTTACATCGATCATGATCTGATCCATCGTCACTCTCCCGAGTACCGGACAGCGCAGGCCACCGACAAAAACCTCCGCACCTTTTCCCGACAAATGCCGCGGGTAGCCATCGCCATAGCCGATTCCCACTGTCGCGACTCTGGTCGCCTTTGGCGTCACAAAATCACGCCCATAAGAAATCCCATGCCCCGCCGGCAACCAACGCGCCAGCGTGACTCGTGACTTCAGACACATCACGGTCGAGAGTTTCCCTTGGTGCTCGGCCAGCGGCGATGCGCCGTAAAGCATCAGCCCCGGTCGGGTGAGATTGCAAAGGTCGCTGTCATAGCCAAGCAGGCCTGCGCTGTTGAGCAGATGACGCCACTTGAATCGACCTTCACCACCGAGCGAATTGATGAGGTTTCGGAAGTCCTCAATCTGCCGCCGCGTGAAAACCTCGTCCTCGTCAGCCGATGGCAAATGCGATCCTATGCCCTCAATCTCTAGATGCACCATTCGCTCGAGCACGGGCATCGTTTCAGAAAGCTCTTGAATCAAAAATCCACCACGCCCCATGCCGGAATCAATCGCCAGATGCACATTCAATTTCCGCCCCGTTGCACCGGCGAGCTGATTGAAGTGATCGGCCTCCGCGACGCTCGACAAACAGGGTGTCCAATTTTGCGCCACAATTTCCGCCCGCTCGGCATCCCATGTCGCACCCAGCAGGTAAATCCGCGCATCAATGCCCGCATCGCGAATCCGCCGCGCCTCGCCGACATTCGCCACTCCGAGAAATGCCACACCCTCCTCAGCAAAAACCTTGGCCACCTTTTCCAAGCCATGACCGTACGCCGAGGCCTTCACCACCGCCATCACCTCAGCCCGACCACTCTCACGCGCGACCGAAAGATTTCGCCGCAATGCAGCCAAATCAATTTCCGCCCATGCCCTCGGCGGCGATACGGGAAATTCACTCTTCACGCCCCCAGCCTAACCAGACACCCGATGCTGGCAAGTTCATGCCCCGGAAATGCGGAGCAAAATTTACGGCTGAAACCCACCAAACAAGTCCCGGGCATCAATCCCCTCACCAGTCTCAACGACCAGCCACTGACGGTCATAATTCAGCCTCAAACTCGCCAAATGCCGGTGCGGCCACTGGCCAGGATCGACCATCGATAGCTGCCGACGCCCACCCATGTCATAAAGGTGATAAACCCCACCCACCACCGGCTCAAAGCGGATCTCCGCCTCATAAACCAGCTTGTTCCAATTGTAGTGGTCGATCGCCTTCAGGTAGTCCTCGCGAATCTCGGTCAGCTTCTGCTGTAAGTCCCGCTCCACCTCGGAGATTCCCCGAGTTTTGAACGAGGTAAGATCATTCGGAATGATCGGCGGACTCAAGGTCGACACCGGATACGGCAAAAATGCCGCTGCTGGTTTGTCGCTCAATTCGGGAATCAACCCGTTGTTCTCCGGTTCCGATGACATGCGCTTACACCCCTGTCATCATCCATTCATGACCAATGGGCAATAAAAAACCGGAAAGCCCGTTGGAAAGGCTCTCCGGTTGTGAGTAATTTCAAAACAAGGGAAAAGCCCTATTTCGAAATTGGAAAAGCAAACTTTGGCGCAGTGGTCATACCGGAATAGGCACCACCATCGGTCGTGTCAAAAAATGGCAATTTGTTTATTTTGACTGTTGAGTCCTGCGCAATAGTTACGGATGAAACACTATTATCCAATCTCAAAAGCACCGCCTTGCTATCATAGGGATCCTTATCAAACTTTTCTCCCGTCAAAGTCTTATCGAGCGGAGCGGCAAGCAGTATTCGGTTGGAATTGCCAGCAGAGCTCATTGCTGTATCATCACTGTTCACAATCATTGCAAAACCACATTCACCATTCTCCAAGGCCTTGGACCGGTTTGCAGGGGTACTGATGTCGCCATCAGGCTTAACCGTGAAAGCAGTCTTCGCATAGAACATCGGCTCCGATGTTGTAATGCCGGCAAGGAACAGTTGACGAAACCGTCCATTGGCTTTGGTGTCCGTACTTGCGGTTGTGGCTGTATTAGCCGCGACTGTTGCTGCAGTTGTAGCATCAGGGAAACCACCGTATTCAGTATCAAAGTCGAACAATGCCATGCCAATCTGACGGGCATTGCTGACTGCCTCAGTCTGGTCGGCTTTCTTGCGCTGACGGATGACCATCGGCGCGGTGAGACCTGCCAGAGCGGCGATGATGACGATGACGACAAGAAGCTCCACCAGCGTGAAGCCCCGTCCGATTTTTAATTTCTGTTTCATAGGTTTATCGTATGTATGTATTTTATTAATGATGGGGAATGGTTACCCCTGGATGGATAAATTGGCATTGGTGAAATCACCGCTACCACCTACAAAATTAGCTCGTTCGCTTACCGCTGCAAGCAGGAAATCGGCCCGCTACGCGTTTTGTCACTCCGAGGCTTGGGCGCGGAAATCCTCCAAGGTGCGCTGCTCCCCCTCGGTGATCGGATACGGCCCCGAGGCCTCCAGCGAGGATTTGTTCTCGGGCTCGGTCCGGAAGGCGAAAGCCTCTTTTTTCTGCAAAAAATACAGGATAAAGTAGGTTCGCGACTCGTCCGAGGTCTCTGCCAAAAAATCCGGCAGCGCCCGCGCCCTCAAGAACCCCTCCAACTCGGGGTGCGCCCGGACATGGGCCTGCAGCCGCGAAAAACCAAATGACGGCGGCGATTTGCGCACCAGCATGATCTGATTGCGCGCCATCGAGGCGGCGCTACCCGGCAGGCCCGATTCCTCGAAGCCCGCACAGCCACCCAACAACAACACACCGCAAAACAATACGCATCGCGCACCCATAAAACCGCTCATTTTCATTCCTTCAAAATTGATTCACTCATTACCCGCCAAAGAGGCGGAAACCTTCCGCAAGCGGTCGGCACGCATTAAGGCCTCGATGCTGCGGATGCTTGGTCGACTTGCCTCCGAGTCGATGAAAAAGGCCGTCTCCATCGGCACCAAAAATTCCACCGCGGAATTGATCCCCACCAAGTCGCCTGCCGCATCGACCACCGGCCCGCCGCTGTCGCCGGGTTGCAGCGCAATGTCGATTTTGAACTTCCGCGTTCCCGTGAAAATCCACTCGGGCGACAGCGAAGTCACCAACCTGCCAGGCCTCGATTTCAGCCCGGTCGCGATGCCACCGTGCACGACCATGTTTCCGGCCGGCAACCACGCATTCGGCTGCGTCCATCGATAAAAATTCGGCGTCACTGCCGGCACATGCAACAAGGCCAGATCCGCATCAGCCGAGCGCCAGACAACCCTCGCACGATACGAGAGCAACTCACCTTTGCTGCCGTAAAGCACATGCACATTACGGCCATTCGATTCGGCCAACACATGGTCCGCCGTGAGAAAATATCCATCCGCCGAAATCGGCGTCGCCGACCCACCGTCCGCATCATCCGGTGCACGCGAAATGGTGAAACCCGTGCGAGCCCAGAGCTTCAAATCATTTCGATCGGTCACCACCACCGCGCCCACCCGCTGGATCAACAAGCGCCTCACCTTGATGTCCGGCATCGCCGGATTCGGCTCAGGCTGAACCGCGCAAGACTGCAACAAGCCGCACAAAACGAACCCCACAAAACAACGCCAATAACCATCCATCGGGCACCAAGAAAGCACACGATCCATCGCCAGTCACATGACAAATCAAAATTCCGCCATCAGGTGGGTCAGCATGCGCCTGAAGGGTGCCGCCATCGGCAAATGCTCGACATCATCCACGCTGAACCAAGCCATTTCATCGCTTGCCTCATGCACGAGGTTTTCATGGTGACCTTGGTAAACCTTCAAGCTCACGCGATAACGGGTGATGCCGTATTCACTGCTCGCGATCATGGGCAAATGGCCAATCTCCTCAACACCTCGCAGCGGCAGTTTCCAAAGCCCCGTCCGCCGTGCTCCCGCTTCGCGCTCAAGCATGATGCGCCCATCTCCATCACGCAGCCAAAGCGCGTGTTCATCCACTCGCGTAATCTCGATTTTTCGCCCCTTGATCGGCAAAAGCCCGGGCTCGCGAGTCTGGCAAAATGACGCTACCGGGCAGCCCAAACAATCGGGCGAGCCGACCTTGCAAACACGCTGACCCAACTCCATCAGCGCTGCATGGTATTGCGCCGGGCGCTTGTCATCGGCCAAGTCCCCCGCCCACGACCAAAGTTGTTTCAACCCGGCCGTGCTATCGATGGCATCGGAAAAATCCATGAGCCGCGACAACACGCGCGACACATTTCCATCAACCAACACCGCAGGCTTTCGAAACGCAAAGGCCCTCAGTGCCCCCACCGTGTATCGGCCGATCCCCGGAAGCTTCAGCAGCTCATCGGCATCCGAGGGAAACACCCCGGCATGTTGATCCAGCACCGCCTTCGCCGTGTCGCGCAGCATCCGCACGCGGCGGTAATACCCCAGACCCTCCCATGCCTTGAGCAAAGCCTCATCGCTTGCCTTGGCGAGCGAACACACATCGGGAAACGCCTGCAAAAACCGCTTGTAATACCCCTTGCCCAAGACCGTCGCTATCTGCGTCTGTTGCAGCATCACCTCGGACACCAGCACCGCATACGGATCACGCGTCCGACGCCATGGGTAATCTCGCGCCTCCTTGCGAAACCACTTCACCAACGCATCCCTGAAACCCGGGCGATCATCCAGAGCACCCGCGCGACAAGGCGGCTTGATCATGCGAGATTTTCCTTCACGCGACCAAGCACCTCCTCATAGGCCTCCATCACATTTCCCAAATCACGGCGGAAGCGGTCCTTGTCCATCTTCTCACCCGTCTTGAGATCCCACAAACGGCAGCCATCGGGGCTGATCTCATCCGCCAGCACGATCACCTCGGGATTCGATGCAAGCCGACCAAACTCGAGTTTGAAGTCGATGAGCTTGAGCCCGCAACGCGCAAAAAAATCGGTGAGAATCGCATTCACCTTCAGCGCCGATTTCCGCAAGTGCGCCATATCCTCGGGACTGGCGAGCCCCATCTCGCGGATGTAATCATCGTTGATGAGCGGATCCCCGAGCTCGTCGCTCTTGTACGAAAACTCAACGATCGGCTGCGAAAATTTGCGACCTTCCTCCATGCCGGTGCGCTTGCAGAAACTTCCTGCCGAATAGTTGCGCACGATGACCTCGACCATCAGGATGTCGACCTTCTTGACCTCGACATTCGTCTCATCGATCTGCCTCACGAAATGCGTCGGCACGCCTTCCTTTTCGAGCATGCCATAGATCAAAGTGCTGATCGCATTGTTGAGTCGGCCCTTGTTTTCAAAACTTGCTTTTTTCTCACCGTTGAAGGCTGTCGCATCATTCTTGAATTCCATGCGCAGGGTGTCGGGGTTCTCGGTTGCCCACATCCTTTTGGCCTTGCCTTCGTAGAGAGGAGTCATGCGTTTTTTCCTATGCGCTCGCTCCGCGCTTGGCAAGCGCGCCGCTGGCATTTCGACGGAATTTACGGATTTCCTCCCGCCATAGTTGCATCACAGCCGATTTCCCACAAAGATCAGCGCGCAGGATTTTTTCCATCCGCCACTCCGCATGACCGCCCACCTCGACTTCCGTTCACGCCACCTCGGCCCCGTTGGATCCGATCGCGAGCAAATGCTTCAAAAATCGGGTTTTTCATCGCTCAACGATCTCATCAAGGCCGCTGTCCCAAAGAGCATCCTTTCGGAAAAACCGCTCGATCTCCCCGAGCCACTGAGCGAGCAAGAGGCACTCGATGCCCTCAAGGCGATCATGTCGAAAAACCGCGTGCTCAAGTCCTTCATCGGTCAGGGCTACCACGGCACGCTCACCCCCGGCGTGATCCTGCGCAACATTCTCGAAAACCCCGGCTGGTACACCGCCTACACACCCTACCAAGCGGAAATCGCGCAGGGCCGACTCGAGGCCTTGCTCAATTTCCAGACGATGATCACCAGCCTCACCGGCCTCGATGTCGCAAATGCCTCGCTGCTCGATGAAGGCACGGCCGCTGCCGAAGCGATCACCCTCGCCCTCGCGCAAAAGCCCTCCGGCAAAGCGGTCTTTGTCTCCGATCGCTGCCACCCGCAAACCATCGATGTGGTCACCACCCGCGCTGAACCACTTGGCATCGAGGTGATCGTCGGCGATTGGCAATCGTATCAATTCCCCGCCGATGGATCGGTCTTCGCCTGCCTCGTGCAGTACCCCGACACCCGCGGCCGCATCGATGACTTCACCGGGTTTTTCCAAAATGCCAAATCATCCGGCGCGATCCCGATCGTGGCGGCCGACATCCTGGCGCTCACGCTGTTGAAATCCCCCGCCGAGTTCGGCGCGGAAATCTGCGTCGGCTCCAGCCAACGCTTCGGCGTGCCGATGGGCTTCGGCGGCCCCCACGCCGCCTTCATGGCCTGCAGCGATGCACTCAAACGCAAGATCCCCGGCCGCCTCATCGGCGTCTCGGTCGACTCGCGCGGCAAACCCGGCTACCGGCTCTCACTCCAGACCCGCGAGCAACACATCCGTCGCGACAAGGCGACCTCCAACATCTGCACGGCCCAAGTCCTGCTTGCCGTCATGGCATCGATGTACGCGGTCTATCACGCACCCGAAGGCCTCAAGGAAATCGCCCGTACAACTCGCGCAAAAACCGATCAACTCGCGCAATCACTCATCAAGGCCGGACTCAACATCGAGAGCGAAATTTTCTTCGACACGATCGTGGTGCAATCCCCCGGCAAAGCCACCGCGATTTGCAAGGCCGCAGTCGATGCAAACATCAACCTCCGCCTCATCGACAATGACCATGTCGGCATCTCGCTCGATGAAACCACCACCGCCACCGATCTGGAATCCATCGCCAAGGCCTTTGGTGTGAAATTGATCGACTCCGCAAACGGCACCAGCCTGCCAGCAGAGCTCTCTCGCAAAACGGATTTCCTCACGCAAAAGGTTTTCAATTCCTACCACTCGGAAACCGAAATGCTGCGCTACATCAAGCGCCTCGAATCGAAGGATCTCGCGCTCAATGAATCGATGATCCCACTCGGTTCCTGCACGATGAAGCTCAATGCCACTGCCGAAATGATGCCGCTCAGCTGGCCCGAAGTTTCGTCACTGCACCCCTTCGTGCCGCAGGACCAATCGCAGGGTTATCGCGAAATGCTCATAAGCCTCGAAGGCTGGCTCGCCGAAATCACCGGCTTCGCCGCTGTTTCGCTACAACCGAATGCCGGCTCGCAGGGCGAATATGCCGGACTCCTCGCGATCCGCCGCTACCACCTTTCCCGCGGCGACACCCAACGCCATGTCTGCCTCATCCCCGTCTCCGCTCACGGCACCAACCCGGCATCCGCCGTGATGGTCGGCATGAAAGTGGTCGGCGTGAAATGCGACGAATCCGGCAACATCGATGTCGATGACCTCACTCAAAAAACCATCGAACACTCGACGAACCTCGCCGCGTTGATGGTCACCTACCCTTCGACCCACGGCGTTTTCGAATCAAGCATCCGCGACATCTGCCAGCTCATCCACCAACACGGCGGCCAGGTCTACATGGACGGCGCCAACATGAATGCCCAAGTCGGACTCACCAGCCCCGGTCTCATCGGTGCCGATGTTTGCCACCTCAACCTCCACAAAACCTTCTGCATCCCTCACGGCGGTGGCGGACCCGGCGTCGGCCCGATCGGCGTGGCCAGCCAACTCGTTCCCTTCCTGCCCGGCCATCGCGAACTCGCGGCACATGATGGCCCGGTTTGCTCCGCACCCTGGGGCAGCGCGTCGATCAACACGATTTCATGGATGTACATCGCGATGATGGGGCCGCGCGGACTCAAGGAAGCCACCGAAGTTGCGATCCTCAACGCCAACTACATCGCCAAACGCCTCGCACCGTTTTTCCCGATCCTCTACACCGGCAACGACGGCTTGGTCGCTCACGAATGCATCATCGATGTCCGCCCGCTCAGCGAAGCCAGCGGCATCACCGTCGAGGATGTTGCCAAGCGGCTCATGGACTACGGTTTCCACGCCCCCACCATGAGCTGGCCGGTCGCCGGCACGCTCATGATCGAACCCACCGAGTCAGAATCAAAATCGGAAATCGATCGCTTCTGCGATGCGATGATCTCAATCCATGCAGAGATCACCGCCGTCGCAAATGGCCAACTCGATCCGCACGACAACCCTCTCAAAAACGCGCCGCATCCGGCGGAAGTCGTCTGCGGCGACACATGGAATCACCCCTACCCGCGCGAACAAGCCGCCTACCCGCTGCCCTACCTGCGCCAGCACAAGTTCTGGCCCTCGGTCGGACGCATCGACAATGTCCACGGCGATCGCAACCTCGTCTGCACCTGCGACAGCGTCGAAGCATACAGCTCGGCAAGTTGAGCCCATCACCTCATGGCTGCATCCCCCATCGATTGGTCCCAGTGGCAAGGCAGCATCCATGCCACACTGATGTTTATCGTCAACAACGGCCGCATCCTGCTGATCGAAAAAAAACGCGGCCTCGGCGCGGGAAAAATCAATGGCCCCGGCGGCAAGTTCGATCCCGGTGAAACTCCCCTCCAGTGCGTCATCCGCGAAACCCAGGAGGAACTGCTAATCACTCCCGTAAACCCGCGCAAGATCGGCGAGCTCTGGTTCTCGATGTCCGACTCGCCGCACATCCTCTGTCATGTTTTCCGCGCGGATGATCACACCGGCACACCCACCGAAACCGACGAGGCCGTGCCGCTCTGGACCTCTGTCGAATCGATTCCCTACAATCAGATGTGGGAAGACGACCGCCACTGGCTCCCACTCCTGCTCGAAGAAACCCACTTCCACGGACGCTTCATCTTCGAAGGCGAATCGATGCAGTGGATGGACATGGATACTTCCGTAAACTGGCGCTGAGAATCGGCGCAATGCGGATCGAATGGGCAGCTTTTCTTGTGCCTTGCCCTCATCTCGTGCCTCTTCTAGTCTAGGCCATCCGGGCAAGTACCGGGCTTCTGAATGACCGGACTCGCGCTCAAAATGCTCTTTGGCGACACCGCCAAATACCTGATGCTAGTAGCCGGACTGTTTCTGGCGACCTTTCTCATCGTTCAACAAGCCTCGGTGTTCAGCGGCCTCATGCTCTGGACGACATCGACGCTCAAAAATGTAAACGCCCCGATCTATGTGGTCGAAGAAAGGGTCGAGCAAGTGAATGAGGTCAACCCGCTGCGCGACACCGATGTCGCAAGAGTGCGCTCGGTCTCCGCCGTGCGCTGGGCGATGCCACTTTACTCCGGCATCCAACGCGTGAGGATCGACGACGGTAGCCTCAAGACCGTGCAGTTGCTCGGCATCGATTCCGCCTCGCTCGTCGGCGCACCCGCCAAAATGCTCGAGGGCAATCTCGAGGACCTACGCCTTCCCAACACGGTGGTGATCGACGAACTCGCGGCCACCCGCCTCGCCAAGGACCCGAAGCACCCGATCAAAATTGGCGACCGTTTTGAAATCAATGACATCGAGGCCCGCGTCGTCGGCATTTGCCTGGCATCGCGTTCATTCACCGGCGGACCCTACATCTGGACGACCTACGAACGCGCGCTCCAGTACACCCCGGCCTCGCGCAAGATGCTTTCTGCCGTACTGGCTGCTCCGGTCGAGGGCATGACGCCCGATGCCGCCGCCAAGGAAATCATGCGCACGACCGGACTGCGCGCTTATGTGAACCGCGGCTTTGGTCGCAATCATGATGATTTCAACACATCGACAGTCTGGTGGTATGTGCGCAACACCGGCATTCCGATTTCCTTCGGCACCACGGTCATCATCGGCTTCATCGTCGGCACTGCGATTTCCTGCCAAACATTCTATGCCTTCGTGCTCGACAATCTCAAGCACCTCGGCGCGCTCAAAGCCATGGGCATGAGCAACTTGCGCCTCAGCCTCATGCTGCTCTTGCAATCCGCCACGGTCGGCTCGATCGGCTTCGGCATCGGCCTGCTTTTCACCTCATTTTTCGCCCGCTGGGCCATCACCAACCAGCAACCACCCTTCTTCCTTTCGTGGCAAGTGCCAGTGGTCGCCTTCGTCGTCATCCAAGGGATCTGCATGGTCTCTGCGCTTCTCGGGATCATCCGCCTGAGCCTTTACGAACCCGCAATGGTATTCCGCGCATGAGTGAAACAAATTCCAACATCGTGGTCGATGTGCGCGCCGTGGAGAAACACTTCGGCGAGGGAAACAATCGCATTCATGTGCTTAAAAAGGTGAACCTCCAAGCCTACGCGGGAGAAATCATGATGCTCGTCGGTCCCTCGGGTTGCGGCAAGACAACCTTGCTCAGCGCGATCGCCGGAACCCTCCGCGTGGAAGCCGGTGAGGTGAATGTCTTCGGCAAACCACTCCATAGCATGCCCTCCGGCGCACTCACCCGCTTCCGCGCCAGCAACATCGGATTCATTTTTCAACAGTTCAATCTCATCCCCACCCTCAACATCGCGGAGAATGTGAGCGTGCCACTCATGATCCAAGGTTCATCGAGCCGCAAGGCCCTCGAAAAAGCTCGCGCCGCGCTCGAATCCGTCGGCCTCGGCACGCGTTGGCGCGAACACCCCAACAAACTCTCCGGCGGTCAACAGCAACGCGTCGCCATCGCCCGCGCGCTCGTCCACGAACCACCACTCGTCATCTGCGACGAACCCACCGCCGCCCTTGACGCCCACAACGGCGAAATCGTGCTCGAACTTTTCCGCAATGTCGCCCGCACTCCCAACCGCGCCGTGATCATCGTCACCCACGACAACCGCATTTTTTCTTACGCCGATCGCATCGCTCGCATGGACGATGGCGAAATCGTCGATGTCAGCGAACAAAAATCCTCGCCCCACTTCCTGCACGAGCACGCCCACTAACCCTCCGCACCATGAGATTCCTTTCCAACATCTTTCGCATCGGATCGATCGCCGCCGCCATCTGGGGCGTCATCGCGATCCTGATGGTCGCCCGACTGCAGGCGCAAAAGCAAATGCCGGCCACCGCCACCGCGCCCCACATGCAGCCACCCGCGAAACCATTCACCCACTCAGTATCCGCCACCGGCATCCTCGAGGCACTCAGCGAAAATGTCTCCATCGGCGCACCCGAAGCAGGCATCGTCGCCAAGGTCGATGTGAAGGTAAACGATGAAGTGAAAACCGGCCAAACGCTCTTCAGTCTCGACGACCGCAACCTGCAAGCGGAAGCACTCGCGACAAAATCCCGCATCAGCATCGCCACCGCCAATGTCGCGGTGGCCGAATCCCAACTCGCCAAAACCCGCTCGCAACTCACACGCCTCGAAGCGGTCACCGATCCGCGCGCGATAAGCCTCGAAGACCTTCAAAACGGCCGCATCGATGTCGATGTCGCCAGCGCAAAATTGCAATCCGCCTGCGCCGAACTCAACGCCGCCGAGAGCGACCTCGCACGCAACCAGTTGCTCATCGATCGCCTCACCGTGAAGTCGCCGCGTGACGGCACGATCCTGCAAGTCAACATCCGCGCCGGCGAGTACGCCGCCACTAGCCCCAAGAACCCGCTCATGATCATCGGCGACACCGAGCGCCTCCAAGTTCGCGCCGATGTCGACGAACAAAATGCCAGCCGCATCGCCGCCGGCCAAATCGGCCGCGCCAGCCTCAAGGGCGAACCGAATGTGACATTCCCGCTCGAATTCGTGCGCGTGGAGCCCTATGTCATTCCCAAGATGTCACTCACTGGAGCCTCCACCGAACGCGTCGATACCCGCGTGCTGCAGGTGATTTTCTCGATGAAAAAACCCGCATCGCCGCCGGTTTATGTCGGCCAGCAGGTCGATGTCTTTATCGAAGCACCGGAAATTTCTCAGCCATGAAAAAATCCTTCACCGCTCTCCTTCTTCCAGTCCTCATGTCCGGCTCGTGCACCGTCGGCCCGGATTTCAAAGTGCCGCTCTTCAATGCCGGCGAAAAATGGAAACAAAACCAAAGCACCACACCCACCGCCCTGCCCGACACCTGGTGGCGGCTCTATAAGGATGCGGAGCTCAACCGTCTCGTAGACCTCGCCTTCAAGAACAACAACGACCTCGCCGCCGCCAAGGCACGCGTCGATACCGCCCGCGCATTGGCTGGCGTCGATCGCGCAAAACTTTTCCCAGAGCTCAACCTCAACGCATCTGCCAACCGCTCGCGCGCATCAGAGGACTCACTCAGCGACCGAGTGCCAACGGGCGTTGCAATCGACGCTTACGCCACCCGCTACCGCAGCACCTTCGATCTGTCCTTTGATCCCGACCTCTGGGGCCGCAACAAACGCCAACTCGAATCATCAAGCGCCCAAGCCGACGCACAACAGGCCTTGCTCGACTCGCAACGCCTCGGCCTCGCCAGCGAAGTCGCCCGACAGTATTTCCTCCTCCGCTCACTCGATGATCAGGAGGCGATCCTCAACGAAACCATCAAAAGCCGCAGCGACGCGCTTTCGATCCAACAAAGCAGAGCTGATGCCGGCCTTGCCGACGGACTCACATCGAGCCGCGCACGCACCGAAGTCGAGCTCGCCCGCAACGACCTCACCGATATCCAACGCCAACGCGGCTCGACCGAAAATGCGCTCGCTGTCCTTTGCGGCCACAGCCCCTCGTCGTTTTCGATCGCACGCGACAGCAAACTGCCACCGATCCCATCGATCCATGCCGGTGCTCCCGCCGAAGTGCTCAACCGCCGACCCGATGTCCGCGCCGCCGAGCAATCCCTTCGCCGCGCCAATGCCGCGATCGGCGTCGCCCAGGCAAACTTTTATCCAAACTTCACCATCAACGCCTCAGCCGGCGCCGAGTCTGCCGATGTAAGCCGTTTCCTCGATTGGCAAAACCGAGTGCTCTCGATCGGAGCCGGCGTCACCGCACCGGTGTTCAATGCCGGATCCAACCGCGCGAGCTTCGATGCGGCGGTCAGCACCCGCGACGAGGCCCTCGCCAACTACCGCAACTCGCTCATCGTCGCACTGCGCGAAGTCGAAGACTCGCTGCTCGATCTGAAAACACTCGCCAACTCGCGCCAAGCGCTCGAACAAGCGCTCGCCAGCGCCGAGCTCACCAAAAGACTCGCACAGGAACGATTCGACAAAGGCCTCACCAATTACCTCGAAGTAGTCGATGCCGACCGCACCGTGCTGCAAGCAAGACTCCTCCTCAGCCAGACCGATGCACGCCAGCGCATCACTTTCGCCGTGCTCGCCAAGGCCCTCGGCGGCGGATGGTCCGGCAAATGATCGGTCACGAGCATGAAGCAACTGCGCAAGGAACTCCTCCTCTCATTGCCCAGCCTCGCCTGGCTATCGCTGTTTGTTCTCGTTCCCGCAGCGCTCATTCTCATCATCGCCTTTCGCGCCACCGCACCAACCGGCGGCATCGCCGATGAATGGACACTCGGGCAATTCCGCATCCTTGCCGAGCCCCACATCCAAGTCCTGCTCTGGCGCACGCTGTGGATCAGCGCCGTCACATCCGCGATCTGCCTCGCGTTTGCAATTCCGGTCGCGTGGTTCATCGCCCGCGCCCGCGAATCAGTCCGCTCCACCCTGCTCCTGCTCGTGATCATTCCGTTCTGGACGAATTTCCTGATCCGAGTTTTCGCATGGAACCAAATCCTCCACTCGGAAGGTGCCCTCGCCCGATTTTTGCGTGCGATCCACCTGCTTGAACCGAACCAACCGCTGCTCTTCAACTCCGGCGCGGTGATCCTCGTGAGCGTCTACACCTACCTGCCCTTTGCCATCTTGCCACTCTACGCCGCCGCAGAGAAATTCGATTTTCGCCTGCTCGAAGCCGCCCGCGATCTCGGCGCCGGCGCACTGCGTTCGGTGTTTTCGATTTTCATCCCCGGCATCGCGACCGGCATCCGCACGGCACTCGTCATCGTCTTCATCCCCATGCTCGGCTCCTATGTCGTGCCCGATCTCGTCGGCGGATCAAACGGACAAATGATCGGCAACAAAATCGCTCAAAGAAATTTCTCCGATCGCAACCTGCCCTCTGCCTCAGCCCTCGCCGCGATCCTCTCGGTCGCCGTGCTCGCACCAATGCTGATCCGCCGCCGCAAAGCCAACCACTCAGCCTAATCGGAATTTTTTTCCAACCGATGAAACCCAGCCGACTGCCACAGATCACTACCATCCTCGTCATGGTGTTTTTCTATCTGCCGATCGGCGTGCTGATCCTCAACTCGTTCAATGCCTCGCGCTTCGGCACGACATGGCAAGGCTTCAGCCTCAAATGGTACGAACGCCTGCTCGAACGCAGCGACCTCTGGGCCGCCCTCGGCAACTCGCTACGCATCGCCTGCATCGCGAGCATTGTCTCAATGATCCTCGGCACACTCGCCGCATTCGCCCTGCACAGGTATCAATCAAAAATCCAAGTCCTGCACCGCACACTGGTCGCGATCCCACTAGTGCTGCCCGAGATCCTCATGGGCATGGGCTTGCTGCTGCTATTTGTTTCGATCAACCAATCGCTCGGCATGCTGACGGTCACCATCGCTCATGTCACTTTCTGCATCAGCTATGTCGCCCTCGTCGTGCAATCGCGGCTGCAGGATTTCGACTTCCAACTCGTCGAAGCCGCCCGCGATCTCGGCGCCTCACGACTCACCGCACTGCTGCGCGTCACGCTGCCGCTCCTCGCACCCGGCATCCTTGCTGGCGGGCTTCTCGCCTTCACGCTCTCGATCGACGACTTCGTGATCACCTTTTTCGTCAAAGGCCCGGGCGTCGACACATTGCCGGTCGTGATCTATAGCATGATCAAAAAGAGTCGCGAATTTCCGGTGATCAACGCGCTCAGCACGCTTCTGCTCGTGCTCACATTCCTCGCCGCATGGGGCTCGCAACGGCTTGGCAATTCATACCGCTCCTAGGTCGGGTCCTTGATCCTGCCGCGGTAGAACAAACCAAATATCACAAAGCAAAGCGCCGCCATCGCGCTGAGTGTCATCCAAAACGCGTCCCATCCGTGGACTCCATCGGCCACGAGATGTTCGCGCAACCACCCGCAGATCAGCGCACCCATCAACGGACCAAGCCCGCTCGACACCATCGATAGCAAACCCTGCGCCTGACCCTTCATTCCGGGATCAACCCTGCGATCGAGGAAGATCTGCGCGGTGATAAAATAAAAGGTGTAGCACATTCCATGCAGCGCGATGCCGCCCATATGCCAACCGATCATGCCAGTCCATCCAGCAGTCGCGCTCAACGCAAATCGCAACACCGAGAGACCCAGCGACCACATCAGCAGCGCCTTCACCCGCATTCGTGTCATCATCGCGCCCAAGGCGAACATGCTCACTACTTCAAGCACCTGCGCGATGGCCATCGTACCGGTCGGTCTCGGATCACCGAGCACTTTGAGAAATTCTGGCGCATACATGTAGAGCGCCGAGATCGGAATCGAATAAAGGGCGGTCACGAGAAAAAACACCAAGTGATCCCGCTGTTTCATCAACACAAACGCATCAAAGCCCAGTCGGCTTTTCCATGATGAGGCCCTGCCCAAGGGCAGCGTCAAAGGCAAGAGCATTGCCGCGAATGCCGCCGCCATGCGCACGCCCGCCGAGGCATAACCGCAAAGCACGCTGGTGTCCGAAAGCAACAGATGACTGGTGATCAACCCACCCGCAATCCATCCGATCGTTGCCCCCACACGCACCAGAGGAAACATCCGCTCACCATGCCTCAGATGGGTCATCGAAATCGTCGCCAACAAGCCCCACGCCGGACCACCAGCCAATGAGGAAACACCGAGAAACCCCAAAAACCACAGCGGATGCCAGCCAGCTTCTAAGACGCGGAAGGCAGCCAACAATCCCACAGCCGCAACGACACTCGACCAAACAAACAAGCGGTTCGCCGGCACCCGTTGGTCCGCCAACGCGCCACCGATCAATGGCGACACCAACGCGCACACTGGCGACACCACAAAGGCCCACGGCACCCACTCGCGCAGACCCATGGAACCCAAAATGTTGGTGAGCGCCGGCATCCACATGCCAGGCCCCATGCCCTGCAAAAAAAACACCAACCAGATCGCCGCAAAAACCCACTTCGGACTCATCGCCGCATTCCGATCATCATCCACGCGGCAGACTACCCGCATCGGGCCGACAAGTCACCTCCAACTGCACCTCAAAAGCAGGGACCTATTCAAAGGCAGGGACCTTTCTCCGCAAAGGTCCGTCGGATGAGCCATCGATAAAGATGCTTTTTTATCAGCTGCATTTCAAAACATGGAGCGGGACGCTCCAGCCACATAAAGAGGTGTCCCGCAGGATGCGTGACACAGCCGGCGGGACGCCGGCGCTCCCCTTTGAAGAAGCCGCTTCTTCATGTTCTTCCACTTCGATGCTCAACATCCCCCTCTTCCCCAATAACCCCTAACAAATAACCTCTAACTGTTACCCAAAAAAACGGCGACTCCGCATCACGAAGCCGCCGTCATTGGAAATGTCACGCTTGGGATCAGATGCCCTTCTTCACGACATCATTGAGGAGGTCGATCACGCGGTTCGAGTAACCCCACTCGTTGTCATACCAGCTGACGAGTTTGAAGAAGGTCGAGTTGAGCTCGATCGACGAACCCGCGTCGAAGATCGACGAGGATTTGTCGTGGATGAAATCAGAGGAAACCACTTCGTCTGTGGTGTAAGCAAGGATGCCCTTGAGGTAGGTCTCCGAAGCCTTCTTGAGTGCCGCATTGATCTCAGCGAGTGAGGTTTCCTTGACGGTCTTCACGGTGAGGTCGACGACCGAAACGGTCGGAGTCGGAACGCGGAAGGACATGCCGGTGAGCTTGCCTTTGACCTCAGGACACACGAGCGCCACGGCCTTGGCAGCACCGGTGGTCGAGGGGATGATGTTGATCGCCGCGCTGCGTCCACCCTTCCAATCCTTCTTCGAAGGACCGTCCACGGTCTTTTGCGTCGCGGTGTATGCGTGCACGGTGGTCATGAGACCCTCGGCAATGCCGAAACCTTCCTTGAGAAGAACATGCACCAGCGGCGCAAGGCAGTTGGTGGTGCAGCTCGCGTTGGAGATGATGTGGTGCTTGGACGGATCGTATTGATCGTCGTTCACGCCAACCACGAAGGTCGCGTCCTCACCCTTGGCAGGTGCGGAAATGATGACTTTCTTGGCACCGGCGTTGATGTGGCCTTTGGCCTTTTCCGCTTCGGTGAAAAGTCCGGTCGATTCGATCACGACATCGACGCCGAGTTCCTTCCATGGCAGACCATCGGGAGTGCGGGCACTCACCACGCGAATCTCGTGACCATTGACCACGATGATGTCGTCCTCTTCCAGCGAGGGCGAAGATTTCTTCGAGGAAACGGTCCCCGAGAAACGACCCTGCGTGGAGTCATATTTGAGAAGATAAGCAAGGTTGTCGGCAGGCACGATGTCGCCAACCGCAACAACATTGAAGGTGGTTCCGAGGTGGCCTTGCTCGACAAGAGCGCGAAACACAAGGCGGCCGATGCGGCCGAATCCGTTGATGGCAATGGTGGTCATTTCAGTAATTGGTGTTGGATGAAGCGCCGCTCGGCTTATCCAAAACGGCAGGCGGAGACTACACAGCCCCCCTGCTCCGTCAACCCCTAGGGAAAAATAGAAAAATTTTACTAAACCCGCCCACGGGGTCGCAAAACACTACAAATCAGCGCACATTTAACGGATCAGCGGAAACACCCCCGCAGGCCTCACCCGTTCAGGTGCTTGAGCCTCAAAGCGTTTGTCCTCAGCCACGCGAAAATCCCCCGCCGCCAGCGGCGTCACCGTGAAACACAAAACCTGATCCGCCGCCGCAGCCACCCTGCCCACATGCAGCAGCGTCACCTTAGCGCCACCGCCGCCAAGCCTGAGCATGCCGCCAATCGCAAAAACCTGCGCCGCCGACTCATCGCGCGTCGGGATCACACAATCAACCCACACCGGATACGGCGTCGGATCCAGACCCTCATCCGGAGCCACCATGGCACGCGCCCTCACCACCACGCCCGATGAAATGAAATCCCCCTCTTTGAGCTTGCGGACCTTTTCAATCCGGTACTCGCCACCTACATGGACGACCGCCTCCGGGCTGTCGAAATTCGTGAGATAATTTCGCAGCATGCGGGCATTGAATTCTGTCAAATGCGCATTCGGCGATGGGTAAAACCGCGAGTAAAGCCCCGCGGCATCGAGCGTTACGCCATCCGGCAACTCATCGGCCGGGAAAAGCTTGAGCTCAGGCAGTCGGCCAATCCTACGAAGGATCTCGTAGTTTCTCGGCACCTCGGGATTGCCAAAAACCTCGAGACACACCAGCCAGCTCGCTACCGCAAAACACAGCGCCATGCCATTGGCAATGAACCACCAAAAATACGCCGGCCTTCCCGGTGCCACATCGTCCTTCAGACGAAGCTCGGGGCGTTCGGCAATGATCATGCGCGGCAATCCTCCGTGCCCGTTTCATCCGGCCCCGCCGCCGGCTCTTCCAGCGACTCAAAGGAAGTCCCGCAGCCGCAGGATCGGGCCGCGCGGGGGTTGTGCACCTTGAATCCAGAGTCTGTCAGATCGTCGGAAAAATCCACCTCGCAGCCGCGCAGCCGATCCACACTGTCGGCCGCAACAATGACCCTTGCGCCGTGATCCTCCACCAGCACATCGCCCTCCGCCGGTTGGCCCACCCGCATCTCATACTGCCACCCCGCACATCCGCCCTTCCTCACGGCAAGGCACAGCCCTGCCCCTTCGCCCTCGCCCTTCGCGGATAATAGTTTCTTAAGCTCGGCCGCAGCTCTCTCGGTAAGCGTGATCATCTCGCCCGGCAAAGTGAGCCAGCCGCACGGAAATTCAAACCCGAAAATAAACTCTTGCGCCAAGCTCAGAGACTCCGTTCGAAGGACCAAAAATTTATTTTTCAGAAAGCCCTTGACGCATCCAAATCGCTCCCTTTTGGTTCGGCGCGCCAGCGGAAATTCCGCTGCGCCCATAGAATGGCTGTGGTATATCTACATGCCTCGTTTCCAGCGCCCGTCACCCATGCCCTCATCCAAGCCGTCATCCAAGAAATCCGCTGCCAAGAAGCCCGCCGCCAAGCCGAAGGCAAGCGCCGCCAAGCCAAAGGCCAGCACCCCAAAAACCAAGGCTGCAGCCGCCAAGCCCAAGCCCGCCGCTTCCAAGGCCCCGGCGAAAAAAGTTTCGAAACCCGCCGCCAAGGCCCCAGCGAAAAAGCCTGCTGCTAAGCCTGCCGCAAAACCTGCTGCCAAGGCACCTGTCAAAAAAGTTTCCAAGCCCGCTGCGAAACCTGCTGCGAAACCCGCTGCCAAAGCGCCAGTAAAGCCCGCCGCGAAGACTGCCGCCAAAGCGCCAACCAAGGCCCCGGCAAAAACTCCCGCCAAGGCACCGGTTAAAGTCACAACAAAACCTGCCACTAAAACCGCCCCGGCCAAAAAGCCCGAGCCCACCAAGCCAGCCCCCGCCAGCGCATCGAAAGACGCGACAAAAACCACCACGGCGGCCGCCACGAAAACAACTTCTGCCGCTTCGAAGAACAATACCGCCCCAGTCACACCCCCGACCAAGGGCGAAAAACCACCCACCGAAACCAAGGCAGGCAAGGCCGGCGCTTCCAAAAAACGCCGCATCGATACGCCTGAAATCCAGGAAAAGATCCGCGAACTCATCAAGCTCGCCAAGGAACAAGAATACCTGACCTACGACGACATCAACGAGATCCTCCCCAACGACCTCGTCGATCCGGACGATGTCGAGGCGATCATGGAGCGCCTGCGCAACATGGAGTTTGATATCATCGATGCCTCGGAGGTCGACCGCTTCAAGGACAAGAAACGCGACGACGATGGCGGCGAGGAGGAGGAACTCAAGGCAGACCAGAAACTCGACATCCTCGACGACCCGGTCCGCATGTATCTCAAGCAAATGGGCCAAGTCCCGCTGCTGACCCGCGAACAGGAAGTGGAAATTTCGAAGCGCATCGAGGACGCGGAAATCGAAGTAGCTCGCCACCTCCACCTCTTCGGCTTCGTCACCGAATCTTACCTCGATCTCGCCGACAAACTCAACAAAGGCAAGGAACGCTTCGACCGCGTGATCCTCGACAAGAAGATCGAGTCACGCGAACGCTACATGAAGGGCCTGCCGAAGCTCTGCGAACAACTCAAGCAACTCCACCAGGAAAACGACGACATCTTCCGCCAACTTTCGGCCAAGAACCCGCGCGGTAAGAAAAAGCTCGAGGAGGAATTCCAGAAAAACATCCAAACGCTCAACCGCGTTTATGTCCGATTCTATTTCAAACAAAAGATCATCGAGGACTTCTGCGAACAGGTCGATGAGTCGATGCAAAAGTTCTGGAAGTACACCCGCAAGCTTCAGTCGACCCCGAACGACAAGGAGTTCGTGACGAAACTTCGCGAACTTCAACAACGCTCGTGGCACACGCCGGAAACCTTCGAGGAGGCAAACAAAAACCTCCGCCACTGGCTCAAGGAGGCCCTCAAGGCAAAAACCGAAATGGTCGAGGCCAACCTTCGCCTCGTGATCTCGATCGCCAAGAAATACACCAACCGCGGCCTCTCGTTCCTCGACCTCATCCAGGAAGGCAACATGGGCCTGATGAAGGCGGTCGAAAAATTCGAGTACCGCCGTGGCTACAAGTTCTCGACCTACGCAACTTGGTGGATCCGCCAAGCGATCACTCGCTCGATCGCCGACCAGGCCCGCACGATCCGCATCCCGGTCCACATGATCGAAACGATCAACAAGCTGATGCGCGTGCAGAAGCAACTCGTCCAAGAATACGGCCGCGAACCCTCACCCGAGGAAATCGCCGAGGAAATTCACCTCCCCGTCGAACGCGTCCGCGCCGTGCTCAAGATGGCACAACAACCGATCTCGCTGCAGGCACCGGTCGGTGATTCGGACGACACCTCGTTCGGCGACTTCATCGAAGACAAGGCCGCCGACAACCCGATGGAGGAAGCCGGATTCTCGATGCTCAAGGACAAGATCAAGGATGTCCTCGACACCCTCACCGAGCGCGAACGCGAAGTGCTCGAACAGCGCTTCGGACTCAAGGACGGCTACAGCCGCACCCTCGAAGAGGTCGGCCGCCAGTTCCAAGTCACTCGCGAACGGATCCGCCAGATCGAAGCAAAAGCCCTCCGCAAAATGCGCCACCCCACCCGCATCCGCAAACTGGAAGGCTTCATCGAAATCCCCGGAGCCTAAGGGGAACGGACGCCCCCGTCCGTTCATCACCCACCGCCAGCCACCATGGAAGCCGTCGACGATTTCACGAAAATCGAATCGGTCTTCGTGCGCCATCGCAATGCACTCGTCCTGCGCGGTCAGTTCACGCCGATCTACACGGATTACTACCTGCACCTGATGCAGCATCGCCTCCGTCATTCGGCCGAGCTCGACCAAATGCTCAAGGACGCACTCGCAATGCTCACCCTGCATCTGGTCGCCAGACCATGGGCGGAAACCATCGCATGGACCGTGAACCTCCGCGCGCCACGGCTCAACCTCTTCGTCACCGGCGGCTCAACGCAGGAATCCATCACCGGCCGCATCTTCACCGAAGATGTGCGCGAGCCCGATCGCAACTTTTTCTATTCGCAAACGACCACGCCCAATAGCAACGAGCCACGAACCTCGACGCTAGAAGTCGATGGCAAGGACCCGGTCGTATGGGTCTCGCAGTTCTACGATCAGTCCGAACAACGCCCGGCCCGCGCATTCCGCCTCGACGATGAAAACTTCGCGCTCGTCGCCGCCCAACCGGATTGCGACATGGAATGGTTCGAGGCGCTCGATGCCGACGCCGTCCAGAACATCGACACCACCGAGGAAATCAAAATCCTCGAAACCCGTCGCTTCCGCTTCCATTGTGGATGCACGCTAGAAAAAATTCTGCCCGTCCTCGGCGGATGGCGCGACCGCCTCGACGAACTCTTCGCAGAATCCAACGAGATCCGCATCGAATGCCCGCGCTGCGCCGCCAAATACGGAATCACGCGCGACATGATCCAATGATCGCCGCCATGCAACGCTTCCATCACACGGAATTTGCCGACCTCCCACACCTGCTCTCGCTCAAAGGCTCGCAAAAAATTTCTGTCTGCATCCCGACGCTCAATGAAGAGCAAACCATCGGCTCAATCGTATCGTCGATCCATGATGCGTTGATGCAAAAAATCTCGCTCATCGACGAACTGATCGTCATGGACTCGGGCTCGACCGACAACACCTGCGAGATAGCCGCCTCCGCCGGTGCCAAGGTGATGCTTTCATCGGAAATTTCACCCGCGTTGCCAACCCATCCGGGAAAAGGCGAAAACCTCTGGAAGTCGCTCAAAGTTTCAGGCGGCGACATCGTCTGTTACCTCGATGGCGATGTCTCAAATTTCCACACCGGATTCGTCACCGGACTAGTCGGCCCGCTCTTGCAAGACGCGTCGATCGATTATGTGAAGGGCTTCTATCAGCGCCCGCTGCTCAATGGCGATCATCACCAAAACTCCGGCGGTGGCCGCGTTTCGGAAATCCTCGTGCGCCCGCTCATCTCAATGTTCTACCCGAAGCTCGCCGGCATCATCCAACCACTCGCCGGCGAATACGCGGCACGCCGCAGCACCCTCGAATCACTGCCATTTCCGACCGGATACGGCGTGGAAATTGCCCACCTGATCGATCTCCTCCACGCGGGAAAACCCTCACGCATCGCGCAAACGAATCTCGAAACCCGCATCCACCGCAACCGCAGCGACGCGGAACTCGGCGACACAGCCTTCGCCATCCTCAAGGTGATCACCCGCCGCCTCCACCACGACGGCCGCCTTTCCCCTAACACATCACTTACCGATCTCCACCAACGCTGGAGCATCACCGACGACTCGATCGCCCTCACCTCAAAGTTTATCCCCGAACCCGAAATCCCGGCAATTAAACCAAATCGGTAGGGCGATGCGGCCCGCAGCGCCGACTCCTCCCCGCAGGGGTAAATTCTTCGGCGGACCGAGGCCGGTCACGCCCTACCATTTCCAAATCGGTAGGGCGATGCGGCCCGCAGCGCCGACTCCCCCGCAGGGGTAAATTCTTCGGCGGACCGAGGCCGGTCACGCCCTACCATTTCCAAATCGGTAG
>JBIKIR010000057.1:0-12091 GCA_044361475.1 Luteolibacter sp.
CCGCAGTTGAGCTTGAGCATGGGAAAAGCCCCTCCGTGGCTGCTGTTTGACCCGACGCAAGCTGCCTCATCAGCGGTCACATGACTCACCTGCGCCCCCCATCCGCTTCCCAACTGCGGATTCTAGGATGAAGAAGTCGCTTTTCAGTCACCCTGGAATCAACAACGGACCTTTCGGAGAAAGTTCCCTGCCTGAAGAGGCCGCTTCTTCATTTTTCTTCTCCTTGAATCTCACCTTCCCGGCAACCCTTCGCGGATGCGCTCGGAGAAATCCGGCGCTTGATCCGCGGCTTTGGCCTTTTCATTCACACGCGAGATGCGTTTGAGCTCGGCAAAGGGCAGCGATTGATCCAGCTGCCCACGATCGTAGAGCAACTCGTCGCCGAAGCCGTTCACGATGAGGCGCCAATCGAAAGGCGTCCGATCGGATGCCAGTTTTTGCCTGCGGATGGCCGTGGTGCAGTTGTTGGCGATGGCATTGTACCAGCGTGGATTTTCATGCAACTCGTTGACCGTACGCACGTACTCCAAAAAACTTTCGCGCGCACCCTTCACACCGAGATGATAAAGGTAAACATCCTCGCCGCTGCGGTAATTTGATCGCACGCGGATCACATCGCGCTCATCGGCCACGACATAAAACAACTCGAAGCGCCGATACAATCCGCCCAGCGCGGAATACGACTCACCCTTTTCCGGCCGCGTTTCGATGCTGAAACAAACCCGTCCGTCGTCGCCAAAATCGTAGGAGAAAATCGGATGCGCCATGTACGGCGAGCCCCAGTAGTTGATGAAAATATCAACACCGCGCAACTTTCGCAGATCGACCTTTCGCAATTCGTAACGCGGCGTGAAATCCTCCGTCGTGCGGTAATCGAAATTGCGGAGATTGTGGATGGTTGCGATGTCACCATCGATTTCCACATGCGGAGTCAACGCCACTTCGGGTTTCCAGTCGCGATACTGGCGCGGCGGGATCGATGCCCACCAGACGGCAACCAGCACGACTGCCAACGCGATGCCGAGCCTCGCACGCCAACGTGGCCGCACGAGCAGAGCTGCCAATAGTACCACCAAGGCAAACGCTCCCGCAGCCCATGGCCTGAACTCCACCAAGGGGAAATCAAACCACAACGCGCCGAAGGCCCACAGGCAGGCAAGCGCAAGCACCACGCCGGTAATCACACGCCCAAGCCAACCACACAATTTGCAAATCACGCATTTCATCATCGGAAAAATCTACTGGCACTGAAGCAATCTCACGAGGCTTTGACCGCATCCCACATGCCCGACCACAGCGCAAGCGCGTCACCGAGATCGTCGATCGGCTCGCACTTGGCAAAGACCTCTTCACTCGGGAATAGTACTTCGTTACTGCGAAACTCTTCACTCAACAGCGCATAGGCATCTTGGTTTGGCGCACGATAGGCAATGCACTCCATGTTCTTCGCCGCCACTTTTGGCCCGGTAAGGAAATCAATGAAGCGATGCGCCAAATCGACGGCTTGCGATCCCTTGAAGATGCAAAGGTCGTCGCATGTCAAAGCGGTGCCCTCTTGCGGAATCTTCACCACGATGTCCGCATTTTCACCCGCGACCTGCAGCAAGTCGCCAGCGTAGCCCTGCACAAGATGAAACTCGCCCGATGCGATGCCGCTCTTGTATTGCTCGCTGTCGAACTTCGCGATGTTCTTCTTCCATCGGATCACCACATCGCGCGCCTGCGCGAGCTGTGCGGGATCCTTGGTGTTGATCGAAAATCCCAGCGAACGCAGCGCCGCGCCGAGCACCTCGCGCATGTCGTCGAGCAAGGTGATGCGACCCTTGAGCTCCGCGCGGTCAACCATCCGATAAGACGCCTCGGCATTGTTCACTTTGCTCGATAGCCACGCGATGCAGGTCGGCGCCATCATGTAAGGCACCGAATGTTTCATGCCAGGATCCAGCGCGCGCTGGAGATAACCCGCATCGACATGCTTGAGGTTTGGCAGCTTGGAATGATCGAGCGGCAGCAACATGTTTTCGCGCACCAGCGTCTTGACCATGTAGGACGATGGCACCACCACATCATAACCGGTCGCCCCCGCACTCAGCTTGGCGTGCATCGACTCGTTGGAATCGAAGGTATCGATCACTAGACGGCAGCCCTGCGCCTGTTCGAACTCCGCGACCAACTCGGGATCAATGTAGTCCGCCCAACTGAAAACCTTCAGCTCGGGCAGATTGCCTTTTCCACAACTGGCAAAAACTCCCGCGGCAAGCGCGGCCGATGAGGTGATCAGAAACTGGCGACGGTTGATTCTCATGACCCGTCACATCAACCACAAATATGACGTTTTGCCCATCGGAAACTTGTTGCCCAAAAGTCCCAGCCGACTTCTCACCAAGCTTGCGATGCTGGCGATCGCCGCTAGATTTGCTTCCATGAATCAACCCACGGAAACAGGTCGCGCGCGCAAATCCGGCATCGCATGGCAGGCCAAGCTCGCCATCGCCATCGTCTGCACCGCATTGCTGGCAAGCGGCATCTTCTACGGCCTCATCCGCAGCTACCTGCACGGCGATTCCTTCCGCAGATTGCTCTCGCAAAAAGCCAGCAAGGCGCTTGGCACCGAGGGCGAATTCGGCGCCTTTCGCTGGGACGGCCTCGCCCTCGAAAGCGCCAGCTTCACCGCCAACGGCAGTGGGCCGCTGCGCGCATTGCAAATGGACGGACTCCGAACCGAGGTCGGCCTAGGTGGATTGAAAAATGGAGTCTGGGAAATCACCGGATCCAAAGTCCACCGCCTCGAAACGACCCTCGATTTCACCCAGGCCAAAATAGAACCAAGCGCAACGAAGGCCGAGTTGCCATCAAGCACCACCGCTCCAAGCGCAGCACCCACCGCGCCAAACACAAGCGCCTCCACACCAAGCCGCAGCTGGCTGCCTCGCGAAGTGAAATTCGACGGACTGCAAATCGCCGATGCCACGATCAACGCAAAGTTCGGCGACAAGCAACTCATCGCCAGTCAGCTCCGCGCCGATCTGAAATCATTCGGCCGACAAGGCCGCGCCGTCGACCTCAGTGGCGGCACACTCGAGCTCGTTGGGAAAAATTTTCCGCCGGCAAACATCGATCGCATTCGACTGAAACAGCAGGACGACCGGCTCTTTCTCGATCAAGTGAAACTCAGTGCCTGGGACAACGCGCGACTCGAAGCAAGCGGCGAACTTGATGGCAACAGCGACCGGCATTCGATCGATGGCAGCATCAGCGGTGTGAAATGCTCGGATCTGCTGAGCGGCGATTGGGTCAAGCGTCTCAGCGGCGAACTTGAAACCACATTCTCGTACAACAACCACACGGGGCCCACGCTTGCCAGCGGCAAGCTCGTGCTCAAAAATGGCAATCTCACCGCATTTCCCGCACTCAACGCGCTCGCAACATTTTCCAACACCCAACGCTTTCGATCACTCGCCTTCAACGATGCCCACAGCGATTGGCAATGGCAGGATGGTCGCCTCACCCTCGACAATCTCGTGATCGCCAGCGATGGAGCGATCCGCGCCGAAGGTAAGATCACCGTCGATGGCGAAAACCTCGACGGCCAACTGAACATCGGGCTGCCACCCGAAGTCCTCGCCAAACTCCCCAGCGCCGCCAGCGATGTCTTCACCGTTGACGAGCGCGGCATGCGCTGGGCACCGATCCGCATCACCGGCACGACCAACAAGCCAAAGGAGGACTTGAGTGAACGCCTCATCAGCGCCGCCACAACGCGCATTCTCGGCAAGCTGCAGCAAGATATTCCGGCCACCGGAGAAAATGCCGTCGGCACCACCGAGGAAATCATCAACTCCGAAAAACCCGTCGAAAAAAGCGTCGAAGCGATTTTGAACAACAGCGACAGCGCCCGCAAACTCCTCAAAGGACTGCTGCAAAAGCTTCCGGCCAAGGAATGAATTTTTCCCTGCTAAATACGGGGATGACGAGTTTCGATCTCACGGATCGGTAGTTTGTTTGAATAAATTTCACAGAAAAGCGGTTCAACTGGCGACTGGCATGACAGCCAAAAACCCCGCCTGTTTGAGTGAAACCGCTTCATATCCATACTCGGCATCACTGCCGCCCGGCCTTTTCGCTGGTCGAGTTATCCGTGGTGATCGCCATCCTTCTCACGCTCGCCACCGCCGGTGCGCAGCTGCTCGGCCACACCGATATCCAAACCCGCAAGGCGGGTACCGAGCTGCTCACCAGCCTCATCGAACAGGCTCGCAACACGGCGATCACTTCACGCCGACATGTGATACTCGCCATCGCCGAACCCGGTGACATCGCCAACACCGACGAACGCTGCCGTCTCGGAATTTTCAAAGTCGATTCATGGCCGGATCCCTTCGATGGAGAAATCAGCAAGGCAGTTCAAAAGGGTCGTTGGCGCGCGCTCGAAGCAGGCCTAACGATCAGCGGTGGCAAGCTCGATGGACTCGACAACCCGCTCGACGCACCGGAGATCGCGCTTCAATACGGCAGCGAATCCAAACCACGCAGCGCAAAAATCCACGCCATCGCCTTCAACCCACGCGGCAGCATCATCCTTCCGGCCAGCGCGAACCCCATTCTGATGCGCGTCGCCGCCGGCAGCTACCGCGATGGCAAAGCCATTCCACGCCATAACGGGAAAAACGGCACAGTCGCCGAACAAAAAATCAAGGTCGGCCGCGTCACGGCACGACCCTACCGCATCGAAGAATGAAAATCGCATCGGCAAAAATTTCCCGCCGCTCAGGCTCAACTCTGGTCGAGTCGAGCATTGCCATGGGCGTGCTCGCGCTGGCCGTGCCACTGGTCTTCGGCAGCATGGCCGAGGCCGGAAAAAGCGGTGCCTCGGCGGAAGCGGAAACTCGCAGCGCATGGATCATTCCCTCCTGCCTCCAAGAAATCGAAAACTCAAGAGCCGGCAAACCGCAGTACTTCACCGCTACCGAAACAGGGCAGACTTTTCCACCGGAAAACGAAATCTGGGCGCTCGCATTTTCCAGCGAAGGATCAACCGTCAATAAAATCACCATCGTCCAATACGACAGCGGAATCAAAAACCTCGACGGCAAATCGATCAGCCATCTCGCAAAAATTATTGCCACCATGCCCGAGGAAAATGATGGCATGCTAGACCTTCGCATCACACTCGAATACCCGGCCACCGCGCCTGCCGGCAAACGCAGGACGCTTGATTTCCACTCGCGCATCCCATGAACCTGCTGCCACCATCACGCCGTGGATTTTCGCTGGTAGAGCTGAGCTGCTCGATGGGCGTCGGATCGATTGTCCTACTACTCGCCGCATCGATGCTGGGAAGCTCGGGTGATGGATACCAAAAGATCAGCAGCAACATCGCCAACGCACGCGAAGCACGCGCGATCATCAGCCAACTGGACTCGGATCTCACAACAGCGAAATTTCATCCATCGCAAATCATCGAAACCCCGCCATCTGCACGCCCGTCGCACCGCCTCGGTTTTCTCTCACTCCAAGCCCCGCAGGCGCAATCCGAGAAAGGACGCATCGGCGACCTCTGCGCGGTGAATTACTACCTCGCCGACCTCCAGCTCGGCGATCAAACCGTGCGCTGCCTCATGCGGGGCATGCGCGAAAGCGCCGACACCTACGCCGCACTCAAAACTGAATCGACCGGCTCGCTGTTTGAAAAACAACCCGAACGCGACGAGCCGATCGGCTTCGGTGTGGTTTCATTCGAAGTGCAAGCAAAGACGAAAGACGCCAAAGGCCAATGGATTGATTGGAGCTCCAACACGACCAACACCAGCACCGCACCCGAGGCCCTCGCAATTCGACTCGTGATCGCAAGCCAAAGCCTCTGCGCAAAACTCAAATCCAGCGATGACTGGGCCGGCACCGGTGCCAACAGCAAGTTTCTCGGTAAAACGGAGGATGAGTCGAAAAACCCGAATCTGGAAACTCACGAAATGCTCATCCGCTTCGGCAATCATGAATCGCCCTGAAAATACCAAGCCACACGCGCATGCTTCGGGCTTCACGCTGGTCGTCGTGCTGGTGGTGGCCGCCGCATTGCTGATCGCCGCAATCGGCAGCCTCGCGGTCAGTGGCATTGAACGCGGGACCTCACGCGCGTCTGTCGATCAACAACGCGCGGAACTCGCCGCACGCGCAGGTCTTGAAGAGCTGCGCGGTATTTTTGGCAAAGAGGCAAACAACGACGATTTCCTCATCTTGCAATCAAGTCTTGTCGATCCAATCACCCCCGATCGCAAACCCACGCCACACCTCTTTATCGCACGCGGCAAGGCCACAGCAAATGGCTATAATTATCGCTACATCCCACTCTTCAGCACCAACAGTATACCGGAAGAAACACCTCTCACCGCGCCTGCGATCGAATCGCTCGTCACCACCAACGAAAATCAACGCATCGATTTCACCACCCTGCCTTACCTCGACAAATCCCGCGCCGCGTGGCTCTACCTCAAGGATGATAAAAACCGGCCGATCGCTCGCTACGCTTACTGGGTCGAGGACCTTCAGGGGAAAATCGACGCGGGCAGCGCCGGTAATGACAATGGTCCCGCAGAATCTCACCAACGCGCCGCATGGCCATTTCCCGCACCCGGCCTCAACCCGCAAGCACTCTCGGATGATCAAGCGCCACTCAATCAAATCGCACTCTACGCGATCAACCCAAACACAACCGAAGACGCACAAGGCAACATCGCAAAGTCGATCCTGAAAAATCGCGCGATCCTCATCACTCCAGATTCCTGCCTCGCCGCTGCCGATATTCCGACGCCGATCCAACGCCGTGCCGATGGTCATCAAATCGACCCCGCCGCGCGCGCGGTCGAAGAATGCCTTAGCGCGGATCTCCGCTCCTACGAAGAGCAACCGATCATTCCCTTTGCCGAAGGCATCGATGCACCCGCCGCCGGAACACCAAAAATTAACCTCAACCAACTGCTCGCCAAGGATGCCAACACGGCCATCGATGAAATGGCCGGGCACATCAAAAAATCGCTGCCCGAATTCGATCAACGCAAAGGCGGATTCCCCGATGACTACCTGCGCACCCTCGCCGCCAACGCCATCGATTACGCCGATGCCGATAGTGCTCCATCGGTGGCCGCCAACCGCTACCGCGGACTCGATGCCTGCCCGCTCGTCAGCGAATTTCTGATGCGCTTCCGCTGGGAAAATGCGCTCACGGAAAATGGTCGCAAATACTTAGTGCTGTCGGTTTCGACCTATGTCGAACTCTGGAACATGAGCGATCAAGCGATCAGCGGCAACGCGGAGATTTCTTATGAAACCGCCTACAAATTCCCGCTCGGCGCGAACCCGGAAGTTTCGCTGGCCGATCTCAGCAACGCCACACCCACGCTCGCCGAAAGCGATGGCCGCCGCTGGTTTCCGCCGATCGCCGTCACGCTAAAGCCCAACGAATACCGCGTGATCACCTGCGGCACGATCACTTACAAAATCGATGCCGGCCCATCCTCGGTTTTCATTCCAAGCCCACTCGTGCTCGAAGGCGAAACCTTCGGCACATCGGGCGCCGGATACCGCTTGAAGTGGAATGGCAAAATCGTCGACCAATCCCGCGGCGGACTTCACCGCAACAACTGCAGTCTTCACTTTCCGAAGGACACCGCCACCCAATCACGCCAACGCGTGCGCGCCACCATTCCCTCACACTCGCACACCCGGGGTGGCATCTACTGCAACAACATGGGCGACCCACGCATGGCGTTTTACAATCAAGCCCCGCAAGACGCCAACACCTACCCGGAAAACTACAGCCCGAACCGCCGCAATGTCCGTTGGGGCACGGCCTACAACAAGGACAGCGCCGAAAAACCCAAAGTGCACGGGCGCGTGATGCCTTCGGAGTGGCCCGATGGCGGCCACAATTCGAGCTACGACAACAACAGCTTTTACACCACCGACGAACGCATCAATCCGGATGACCCACGCTTTTTTCCCAATGCGACATCGATACTTCGCAACCCGGAGACTGCGGAAGCGCCGATGCGGATTTCAAACCTCGGCAGGTTCCACAGCGTCACCGAGCTCGGCCGTATTTATGATCCGCTGATGTGGAAAACCTCAATGCCCACAGCGGCGAATTTGCCGTGGGGCGACGTGGAAAACACCAGCGAATCAAGCGGCGATTACGGCGGAGGCAACACGCTGCGCATTGGCCGGGCCGATCATCCGCGCTTCGCTTCCACTCCCGGCCTAGACGCCCATCGTCTGCTCGACCTTTTCCACACGGGCATTTCCACTTCCAACGATGCAGCCAAACGCGAAGGCCCCACCACGCTCGTCGCCGGACATGTGAGCCTCAACACCGCCACGCGCGATGTTCTGCGAGCCCTCGCGATCGGGGCCATGACCATGGATCCAAAAATCTCGGTGCGCAGCTCGGAAACCCACAGCACACCCAACCTCATGGCCCCTCCGGTAAGCCCGCTGAAACTGACGCCTCAAGAAATCAACAGCCACGCCAACCAAATCGCCGATGCAATTTTGCTCGCGAGAAAAAACAAACCTTTCGCATCGCCATCCGAAATTGCAAACGCGCGCGGCAGCGATGGGAAACCGGTTTTCGGCAACAAAGAGCTCTTGCCAAACGGCAGCAAGGTCCACCTCAGCGACTCAGCATCGGAGGAATGCTTCGCCCGCATTTATGAATCGACCACCACCCGCTCGCGCAACTTCCGCATCTGGGTCGTAGCCCAAGCGATCAGCCCGAGCAACACGATCACCGACAACCCAGAAGTTCTCGCCGAAGTCCGCCGCGCCTACACAGTCTTCGCCGACCCCGGCCCGCGCAAGTCCGACGGCTCGATCGACCCGAAAAAATCCAAAGTCAAAATTCTGCATGAAAACGATTTCTAAAATCTTCGCCGCCGCGCTTTGCATGTTTGGCGTCATTTCATCCGCTAACGGCAAAGCAACATCACCCGAGGTCGGCTTTCTTCGCATCATCAATGCGATCGCCCCAGGCAATGGCACGACCCGCGTCCTCATCGATGGCGAGGAACTTTTTTCCAAGGGCTATGAACTCGGCCAGCGCAGCGGCGGCATCGGCCTCGCGGCCGGACCCCACACGGTCACACTGCAAAAAAATGGCGTGGAAAGCGGCACGACAAAGATCGAACTCAAATCGGGCGAAACCCTCAGCCTCATCGGCTTTGCGGAAAAAATCCCCGCGACCGATGAAGATGCTCCACCGCGATGGACGACCAAAATTTTAAAAATCAAACAAAACGATCCCGAACGCGGATTCCGCATGACGCTGCTGTCGGTTTGCGATCTCGACGAAGTGAAGGTCGACGCCATCATCCCTGGACAAAAAGACATCACGACCGCCCATGTGAAGCGGCTCACCACCGCCGCCATCGAGCTCGGCAACACTCGCAGCGAGGCCATGGTGAAGGTCGGCGGCGAAATCATCACCACCGTTTCCCCCGACGAACCCGGCAACCATGTGGTCGTCCTCTATCAAGACGCCGAGGGCAAGATCCGCGCGCTTACATTCTTCGATCCGAAGTTCGTGATCGCGGGCTGAATCGCCATCGGCGAAATTTGTTTGGTGTTTCCAACCCTATACATTAGGGGTGGTCGTTATCCGACCCATGAAACACGCGCTCAAACTGCTCACCCTTCCGCTCATCGCACTCGTACTTCCTTCGTGCTCGATGAACCCACTCTTCTACGGCTACCGCTCGGCCCCGGGCGTGCCAAAACGCGAAGCACCAAATCCGAATCCCCGCCTCGTGGAAACATCGATGCCCTCCCACAACGCGGTGGTCGACAATTACAGCCGCCGCGGATTACGCGTCATCGGCTACGGCGACACGACCGCACGCCACAACATCGACGCCCAAAACGCCCGACTGCTGGCGATTGAAAAAGATGCCGATGTCGCAATCTACTCCAGCGTCTACGGCGGCATTCAAACGGAGCGCGTGGCAGTCCCGATCGCCGGATATTATTCCAGCGACTACTCGAGTTATTCCAACAGCAACAACGATTACAGCAGCTCTTCAAGCAACTCGCAGTCGACAGTCTACGAATACCAAAACCGCGACTACGAAGTCTGGCATCACAAGACGACCCTGCTGCGCGGCAACTGACGCGCAGCCAATCAACGCGATTTTCACAGGGACGATTCCAACAATCCGCCCTAGCGTGAGAGCGCAAATAACGGTCATTTTTCCATCCGCACGTACATGAACGAATCTCCGCTCAATGCCGGTAATTTGGTCCGCCGCGCAGGACTCATCGCCGGCCCCCTGCTCGCGCTTGTTTGTTACTCGCTGCTGCCTGATCGCTATGCGGCCGATGCCGGAAACATGATTGAGTTCACCCATCAGGGCCGCGCAACGCTGGCGATGATGCTGTGGATGGCGGCGTGGTGGATGACCGAAGCGGTCGATGTCGAGGTCACCGCTCTTTTGCCGATCGCCTTGTTTCCATTGTTTGGCATCAGCTCGATCGCCGACGCGACAAAGCCCTACGCCTCGGATGTGATCTATCTTTTCATGGGCGGCTTCGTGCTTGGCCTTGCCATCCAACGTTGGGGCCTCGACCGCCGATTGGCATTTTTCACGCTGCGTCTCACCGGCGCAAAACCCGCGGCCATGAGTGCGGGGCTAATGGCTGCTGCCGCCTTCCTCAGCATGTGGATCTCCAACACCGCCTGCGCGGCAATCATGGTGCCCATCGCGATCAGCGTGATCAATCTTGTGCTGAGCACACGCAACGGCAGCGGGCTCGGCGAAAACGGCGACATGACGGCGTTCAACCAGACCGAGCGAAATTACGCCACTGGCCTGCTTCTCGGCATCGCCTACGCCGCATCGATCGGCGGCATCGCCACCCTCATCGGCTCGGCACCCAATGGCATCGCCGCGCGCTTCATCGAACAAACCTACCAGCATGAAGTCACCTTTGTGAAATGGCTGATGATTGGCCTGCCCTTCACGATCATCTTTTTGCCAATCGCATGGTGGCTCATCACCCGCGTGATCTTTCCCGCGCCACTCGACGAAATCACCGGCGGCCGCAAGATGCTCGCGGAGGAATACCAAAAACTCGGACCGCTCTCACGCGGCGAAAAGGTGACCCTCGCGGTCTTTGCATGCACCGCCATGCTGTGGATCTTCGGCGGCCTGCTGCGCGAAATTTCTTTCGCCGGAATGCAACCACTCAAAGGTCTCACCGACAGCGGCGTGGCCGTGCTCGCAGCGGTCGCGCTTTTCATGCTGCCCGCCGACCGCGATGGCAACCGCGCGATGGATTGGCAAACCGCCGCCAATTTGCCTTGGGGCGTGCTGATTCTCTTCGGCGGCGGACTCAGCCTCGCGTCCGCTGTCGAAGCCAACGGCGTTTCGCAATTCATCGGTCACTCGACGCGAGGACTCGGCCTGCTACCACCCTTCCTGCTACTCGCCGCAGTGGTGACGCTTACGGTCTTCCTCTCGGAGTTCACCTCCAACACCGCGCAAGTCGCGACCATGACTCCTGTCCTCGCCGCCATGGCCCCCGCCCTCGGCATGAACCCGCAAGTGCTCGTGGTCGTATGCGCGCTCAGCGCCAGCAGTGCCTACATGATGCCCGTCGGCACTCCACCCAACGCCATCGTCTTCAGCACCGGCCTCATCCGCATGCCACAAATGATCCGCGCCGGCATCATGCTCAACCTCGCCGGCATCGCACTCATCACGATCCTCGGATGGCTCTACATCCCGAAGTTGTTTTGAAAGTGAAACAAGGAATGTGAACCACTGATTTCGCTGATTTACTGATTGGGAGTAAGCACAGCGGAGTTTTCGATTTCTCTCCACATCTGTGAAATCAGTGCCATCAGTGGTCCTGCTGCCCCCTGTCGGAGCGAACGATGAATGCTGAGCCTCTCCGCGCTTTTCTCTGCGTACTCGGCATCTCTGCGTTTCGCTGAAACGACCAAATCGAAACGCCGAGGCGGAGAGTACGCAGAGGGCTTCGCGGAGCTTGTTGAGTTGACTGCAGTGATTTTTTTGCCACTGATTTCGCTGATTTACTGATT
>JBIKIR010000058.1:0-12054 GCA_044361475.1 Luteolibacter sp.
CATTCCCGAACCTTTTGGACCTTCGGCCACCCGTGCGTGTTGCAGCACTCACGGGTTCCGCGAGGGACGTTGAACCAAACATTGCGGTCTGCCCAGCGCCGGTTGCTGAATGACTTCATACCGTCACGAATAGACGCGAATTGGGGAGGAGACATGGGAGATTGGATATTGGGGTGGGGAGATGAACATCGAACATCCAACATTGAACATCGAACATTGAAGTGGAAGAGGGTGAAGAAGCGGCTTCCTCAAGGAGCGTGGGCATCCTGCCCACATCTTCGATCCCCTGGTAGGGCGACGCGGCCTCGCGGCGCCGACTCTTTTGGAAAAGACATGAGAAATTGAAAATTGGTTAAGAGAAAGAAGAAGCAGCTTCTTCATGTGGCTGGAGCATCTTGCTCCAGGCCGTTCTTGGAGCGTCCCGCTCCAAGTTATGCAAAGCGAATGAACATGCCGCCGTTTGTGACTCACGCGCGCCGCCCGCGCGTTCGGCCCTTCGGGCCACGTCACTCGCTACGCGAGTTCCTGTCCAAAACGGCTACAAGCCTTCGCCGGTTTTCTTGAATCTTGATTGCCTGCTATTCGCTACGGCCATGCCATTCAGGCTTCGCCTTTATTGAGGGTCGCATAAGATCCCGCTGCATTCATGAAGTCTTGCATATTTATACAAGTGGATTGCAGGTTTTGAGTTCGGGGAAGAGTGAGAAGTCGCGGTCGGCGGTGTAGAGTATCTCGATGCCGTTTGAGAGGCAGAGAGAGGCGATGCGGGCGTCGTGGATTTTTGGGCCGGCGAGTTTGGCGCGACGGGAAAGCATCGCGATTTGTGTGAAATGGGAATCGCCTTCGGATAGGAGGGTCAACGATTTGCTTTGCATCCAGTTTTCCAAAAATGCGAGGGCGGTGTCGATCGGAGTCGGTGGACTGTATATGCGCGGATGCGTGGTGATGCTGATGAATTCATGCATGCAGGGCCATGGGATCGCCCATGGATGGCGGCTGTTGGCGAGCTGAGCGAGCACATCGAGGGCCGCCGAATGAAAGGGCGAATCCTGCCGGTGAGCGTAAACCAGAATGTTGGTGTCGAGTGCGATCATTCGCGATCAGGATCTTTGATCGTAACTGAGTGCGCGGAGATCATCCCATGAAAGGGCCGCGGCGTTGGGGCTGAGGCCTTGACCGGACATAAGCCCGACATCACGCGGGATGCCCTTCGATGCCGCAGGCTCGGGCCGACTCTTGAGCCAGAGCCGCAGGGCCTGATGCACGGCGGCCCGCATGGATATGCCCTCCCGAGCCGTCCGTTTTTTGATCGATGCCGCAAGGTCGTCGGCGAGATCGATGGTGGTTTTCATAAAAGTACGGTATGCCGTATTTTATTTTACGGCAAGCAGTAAATATGATGGGAGGTATGCCATTGGCTGTTCAGAACATGGAGCGGGACGGATGGGTAAAAGCTGAAAGTAGAAAGTAGAATGCACTGTGAACTTTAGCGAACTTTGAACATCAGGCGTAGCTCACTTGGCATGGACGGAACGGAGTGGAGTCAAAGTTGAAACGGGGAAGAGGCCAGAGAGGAAGAAAATGAAGATGTCACGACATCATCTTCGATCCACGATCTGCCATCATTCATTTTTGCGTTCATTAGGGATTAAACATTTTCTGAGAAGAGCACGACAAGAGTGTCGTGCCTCCTTAGGAAGCGGCTTGTTCATTCTCTTCCCCAATAACCAATCACTTTTCCCCTCTGCGTTTCTTTGCGACCTCTGCGGCATTGACTCCATTGCACTACGTCCATGCCAAGAGGCTTCGCTAATTTTTTATGTTCGCTATCGCTCACAAGGCATTGCGGTAAATCTTTCTTACGCTGCGGCGCTCAAGGCTTTGCCTCATCCGGCACGAAGCGGAGTCCGCCGCCGTTGATGCAGTAGCGTTTATCGGTGGGGGTGTTGAAGCCTTCGCCTTCGAAGACATGGCCGAGGTGGCCGCCGCAGCCGGCGCAGAGGACTTCGGTGCGGGTCATGCCGAGGCTGATGTCTTCGCGGATTTCGACATTTTCCGCTTTGGCCGGATCGTAAAACGATGGCCAGCCGCAGTCGGAGTCGAATTTTTCTTTGGATGAAAAGAGCAGGGCATTGCAGCCGGCGCAGTGATAGCTGCCGGCTCCCTGTTGTTTGAATTCCTTGTAGATGCGGCCGTTGGGTCGTTCGGTGCCGGCTTCGCGCAGGATGTGGTATTGCTCGGCGCTGAGGAGTTGGCGCCATTCGTCATCGCTTTTCACGATCTTGCCGACGGGTTCCGCGGGTTTCTGGGGGCTCACATCCATGGCAGTGGATTTTCTGCCACTCGCGTCGCATGAAACAAGAGCGAATGCGGCGAGGGCGGAGAATATCGAGAGGGTGCGGGTCATGGGGCTTGAGCTGATTTCACAAGCAACCACAAATTCCTCAGACCGCAAACCAATCCGTCGGCTGGTTTTGTTCGGCGCAGTGCAGGCCGATGTGCGGGTGGCCCAGGGCGTCGAGGCAGTTGCGCAGGTGTGAAATGACGAGGTCCTTGCGGTTGCAGTCCGAGCTCAAGTGACCGAAGATGACATGGTTGAGCTGAGGGTGGGCGATGTCGCGGAGGAGATCGGCGACTTGGTCGTTCGAGAGATGCCCGTGTTGCGAGCTGATGCGTTGCTTGGTCGACCACGGCCGGCGCGAGTCGGCATCGAGCAGGTCCTTGTCGTAGTTCGCCTCGACGAAGAGTGAGTCGAGGAGGCGAAGGCGTTCGGTGACGCTGCGGGTGACGTGGCCCATGTCCGAGGCGAGTCCAATTTTTTTGCGGCCATCGCCGATCACGAAGCCGACCGGATCGACTGCATCGTGCTGGACTGCGAAGCTCGTGACCACTGCGTCGCCGATTTGAAATTCGCTACCGGCTTCGAAGATTTTCCATGTGCCGGATTTGATGCCGGCGTCGTGGAGAAATTTTTTGGTCAAGGCGGTCGCATAGACTGGCACCTGGTGTTTTCTCACAAATACCTCGAGGCCTTTGATGTGATCGCCGTGTTCGTGAGTGAGCAGGATGCCATTGAGGCTGGCGGGATCGACACCGATCGACTGCATTCTTGTCGTCAGTTGTTTCGCGCTCAGGCCCGCGTCGAGCATGAGCCTAATACCTCCGCACTCGACCACCGCCGAGTTGCCACCACTGCCACTTCCAAGCACCGCAAATCGCATCGCGGTGGAGACTGAATTGTGACGGGATCAGGCGCAAGAACTACCCGGCGATCTGCCGCGTGCCATCATTTCGAGAACAAAAAAATGCTCCTCGTTCACGCGGCCGAAGTTCTCCCCCCGGATTACCCCGGCACTGCGCGAAACGAGAAGCGGAGAAACTCTGCCTCGGATTTGGGTCATATCAAGGGGATTTCACGGGGATGTGGCTTGATGCGCGGAGGGCGATGCCGCATGCTTGGGGCTTGGATTTCATGGATGAGCTGAGGTCATTGCTGCGGGAAAACTTTGGCCATGAGTCGCTGCGAAGCGGTCAGGCCGAGGTGATTGGGCCGCTGATGGCCGGGCGGCCGGTGCTGGCGGTTTTCCCGACCGGTGGCGGCAAGTCCTTGTGTTATCAGCTGCCGGCGCTTGCGCTCGATGGGCTGACGCTGGTGATTTCGCCACTGATTGCGCTGATGAAGGATCAGGTCGAGTCGCTGACGCGGCGGGGGATTGCGGCGGCGAGGTTGGATTCGACGATGGATGCCGAGGGCTTGCGGGCCTTGTATGAGGACTTGGATGCCGGGCGGCTAAGGATGCTGTACATCGCGCCCGAGCGGTTGGCCAATGAGCGGTTTCGCGAGCGGGTGCGGCGATGGAATGTGGCGATGGTCGCGGTGGACGAGGCGCATTGCATTTCAGAATGGGGTCACAATTTTCGGCCCGACTACCTCAAGATCGCGCGGTTTTGCCGGCGGCTCAGGGTTGCCCGAGTGCTGGCCTTGACCGCGACAGCGACGCCGAAGGTGGCGACGGACATTCGGCGCGCGTTTCGGATCGCGAAGGAGGATCATGTCGCGCTCGGGTTTCATCGGCCGAATCTTGATTTGCGCGTCACGCCCTGCACGGCGGCCGAGAGAAAAGCGCTTTTGCTCGAGCGTTTGGTGTCGATCGATGGCGCGGCCGTGGTCTATGTCACGAGGCAGGAAACCGCTGAAGAGGTTGCGACATTTCTCAAGTCGCAGGGGCTCGGTGCATCGGCGTATCATGCGGGTTTGCCCGATGATTTTCGCGCCGCGTCGCAGGCGGCATTCATGAGTGGCGAGACGCGCGTGATTGTCGCGACGATCGCGTTTGGCATGGGCATCGACAAGTCGGACATCCGCGCGGTGATCCATTACAACATGCCCAAGAGTTTGGAAAATCATGCGCAGGAGATCGGTCGTGCCGGGCGTGATGGCATGCCGGCGCACTGCGAATGTTTTGTTTGTGCCGATGACCTCACGGTGCTCGAAAATTTCATTTATTCCGACACTCCCGGTATTGGTGCTTTGGAAAATTTGGTGCATCGGATTCTCGGTCTTGGTGCGAGCTTTGACATATCCGTTTACGATCTTGCGACCACTTGCGACATCCGGAACTCGGTGATCGCGACGGTGATCGCGTATTTGGAAAATGATGGCATCGTCGAAGCGACGGGCAGTCATTATCACACTTACAAATTGAGGTTTTTGAGGGATCTCAATCGCGTGTTGGCGGGCAGGGCGAAGGGCGAAAGTCGGTTTCTTGGAGATTTGATTGGGCGTGGAAAAGCCGCGCGGTCATGGACGACATTCGAGCCATCGGTGTTGAGTGTGGAAATGGGCGTGAGCCGCGAAAAAATCGTGGCGGAGCTGCAGGAGCTTGAGTTGGCCGGTGATGCGGAGCTTGCGGTTTCGGGAGTGAGGCAGGCATTTCGGATGAAGAATGATCCGGGTGACCTCAAGGCTTTGGCGAAGCGCTATGCGACGATGTTTGCGGATAGGGAAAATGCTGACCTGGCGAGGCTATCGCAAGTGATGGGGCTCGCCTCGCGCAAGGATTGCCTCACGGCATTCATCGCGGCGTACTTCGGCGAAAAAATGTGCGAACCCTGTGGGCATTGCGACCGATGCCGCGGGGTGCCTGCGGTAAAGATCAGGCGCTCATCAACGCGTGTGCCCGATGATCGCGAATGGGCGGAATTGCGGGCGGTGGTTGATGAAAAGCATGCGGCGCTTGGCACGTCGAGGCAGTTGGCGAGATTCCTATGCGGCATGAGCAGCCCGGCATCGACGCGAGCGAGGCTTGGGCGTCACGACTCGTTTGGCATGCTCGCGGATCTGCCCTTTGCCGAGGTGCTCACCGTGGCGAATGCGGTGCTGCCGGAGGGGGAGTGGGGTAAAGGCTGAAAAGCTGAAAAGCTGAAAAGCTGAAAAGCTGAAAAGCTGAAAAGCTGAAAAGCTGAAAAGCTGAAAAGCTGAAAAGCTGAAATGCTGAAATGCTGAAAAGCTGAAATGCTGAAATGCTGAAATGAAGAGGTGGCCTATTTCGGCAGTGTGATTTCCAGGATCGTGGAATTTTGTTCGGCGATGAGTGGGCTGGATGCTTTTGGCATGAGGATAAATTGGCCTTTGGCGAAGTGGCGACCGTCGGCGGATTTCAATGCGCCATCGACGACTGAGATGATGGAAAATTTTTCGGCGTTTGGGTTGGTGAGTGACTCACCGGCCTTGAGGGATTTGCGGTCGGTTTTGAAATACTCGCAGGCAGCGAGCGTGTCGCCGTTTGCTTGATCCATCGATGGTTCGAAGTCGTTAAAGTCGATGCTGGCGAGTGACTCGGCGACATGGAGTTCGCGCGGTTTGCCATCGAGACCCAAGCGGTTCCAATCGAAGACGCGGTAGGTCGTGTCGGAGTTTTGTTGGATTTCGTGAATCAGGAATCCCGCGCCGATCGCGTGGAGGCGGCCGGAGGCGATGAAGATCGAATCACCGTGCGAGGGGCTCACCGCATGCACGCATTCGGCGACCGTGCCATTGGCGATCGCGGCTTCGAAGTCCGTGCGGGTCACGCCGTGCTTGAGGCCGACATAAAGTTTCGCGCCGGGATCGCAATCGGCGATGAACCACATTTCCGTTTTCGGTTCGCCATTCAGCGATGCGGCGAGCTCGACTGGCGGATGCACTTGGATCGAGAGGTCGTCGCGGGCATCGAGTATTTTGATGAGGATCGGAAAGCGCGGGTGCTGCGAGTAGCCGCTGCCAAAAATTTCTTCGCGGTGGTGGGTCCAAAGTTCGTGCAGGCTTTTGCCGGCGAAGGGGCCTGATTCGACGATGGATTGCTCCTTCTCACGGTCGACGATTTCCCATGCCTCGCCATAGGGATTGGTTTCATCGGGAAGCTGACGGCCGTAGACGCGCTCGAGTTCGCGTCCGCCCCAGACGCGCTGCATGTAGAGGGGGGTGAAGGTGATCGGGTCCATGTGGCACCGGAATTACTTGAATCGGCATTGCAAGGCAAGGCTTGGGCCAATCGTGCGATTGACCTCAAGGGGCGCGGAGGTGAAGTTGGTGGCGCATTGGAGGAAGCAGAAAACAGCGCTGGTGAGTCGAAGGTTCGTCGCCGTGGCCGATGGCGGATGTGGGTGCTTGGCATGACTGTTCCGGCGGTGCTGGGTGGCTTGCTGTGGCTCGATGGGCCGGGGGTGCGATGGCTGGGGCCGATGCTTGGCAAGTGGGGGCTGCATCGCGCCGGGTATGTGGGCGGTATGGAATTCGAGGGAAGCATCACGCGTGGCCTGGTGATCAAGAATTTCCATGCGACTGGCGAGGGGCCTGTCGGTGAATTGAAAATCGGTCGGCTGCAGCCGAAATTTCATTTCCGCGAGATGCTCTTTGGTCGGCTTGCCGGGCTTAGGATCGAGGAGGTGGATTTGTTGCTGCGCTTTGATGAAACGCATACTTCGAAATCGAGCGAAAAGCCTGCGCTTGATTTCAAAAAAATCGCCAAGTCGATTCACGATGCGCGCAGGTCGCTCAAGCCGATGGATGTGGCGGTCGAGGGGTTGCGCGTGAAGGCGGTGAGAGATGGCGTGGAATTTTTTCAACTCGAATCGAGCGCGTTGCATCACGATGCGCATCAGGAAAATTATGAGCTCAGCCTTGGCGCGATGACCGATGCTTCGGGCAAGCGCTGGTCGGCGCGTAGTTCGACGGTCGTGTGGAAGAGCGAATCTTTGGAGGTCGAGCAATTCGTGCCGATGCCGGGGATTCGCATTGATCGTTTGACTTTGCACACGCCGGACAAGGGTGGGCTTACGGGGTCGGCCGAGTTGCGGGTGAAGGATGCCGGCTTCCGTATCGAGGCGAGCGAGGAGTTTTCGCTGCTGAAGATGGATCTCACCGACGGGCAGGTGGTGCTGGCGGATTGGTTTGATTTGTTTGGCATCAATTCATCGGCGAGTGGGGAGATTCGGTCGTTTTCTGCCGAGTTGTTTGGCGTGTATCCGGATTTTTCACGAACGACAGGCAATCTGAAATTTTCCGTGAACGGGCTCGAGTCGGCAGGGTGGAAGGCCGATGAGGCGGATGTGGATGTGATGTTGGAAGAGAAGTCTGCGAGGCTCGTGCTCGCGGGCAAGGGCATGGGCACGGGGATTTCGCTCAAGGCCGATGCCAAGGTGCTGCGTGGTGATGCGCTGCCGCAAATCTTCGGCATCAAGGGCGAGATGGTGATCGATCAAGTCGAAGGTCTCGCGCGGCAGCTCGCGAAGCAGCGCGATGCTGAGATGCCTCAAGGGCGCATCGAGGGAAGTTTTAGTGGCATGGAAAGCATGGGTGATCGTTCATGGAAATATGATCTCCGGTATTTGCCCAGTGACGCGGCGGTCGAATCGCCGCTGAGGGTTCATGGAAAGTGGAACGAGCCGAATGACTGGTCGGGCGTGATTGCGGGCGACGGCATGAAGGGGGATTTCAGAGTGAGGAGTGTCGCGTCCGAGTATCAAGCGGGGCTTGAATTCAAGGGTTTTGCGAGCAACCGAATGGCTCGCGTGTTGAACATCTTTATCGATGGTCGAAATGACCGATATGTGGTCGATGGGGAATGGAAAGGTTCGGGAAATTTTTCCAAGGCCTTGCACAGGGGAGTCTTGGATGTCGGGCGCTTGCTGGCGAAGGACACGGGCGATGCGGACATCGTTGCGAGTGGTGGGGTGGATTACGAGTGGCCGGAAAAACTTTCGACGCGCAAGCTGCGGATCGAGGCCGGTGTTCAGAGCCTATCGGCGCAGCTTGCGCTCACGAATGGTATTCTGGGTGTGAGTGATTTGAGGTGGCTCGATGGCAAGCGTGAGATTGCGCATGGCTCGGCAAAGCTGCCGATGCCGCGTGATGTGGGCAAAGCACGAAGCGAGTGGCGAAATGATCAGAGGAAAATTGCAGTTGATTTCGAATCGGAGCGACTCGATGCCGCGATTTTGTCGAAGTGGCATGCGGGCGCGGCGAAGCTTGATTCAAAGTCGGCTGGAAAAGTTTCGATCCGCATTGATGGGCCGGTGTCGGATCCGCGGGTGGATGGCAGGTTCGAGCTCGATGGCTTGCGGCCGAAGGACAACCCGAAAGCGCCAGCCTTTGCGTGTGTGATCGATGCGAGGGGACGCGATCGTCGACTGACGCTCGATGGTCGCGCGACGACGCCGGAATTTCCCGCGCTACGCATGAATGCATCGATGCCATTGCGGCTTCATGAATGGCTCGAGAAGCCAAGTGATTTCATGAACGAGGAATTTTTGGCGCGTTTGGACATCCCGCGTGTGGATGTCGCGCGGCTTGCGAATTTCGTGCCTGCGGCCAAGGCCTTGCGTGGTACGATGAGTGGTGGCTTTGATGCCACAGGAACGCTCGCGAAGCCGGTGGTGAGTGGGAAAGTGGATCTCTCGGGTGGTGAGATCGTTTGGAAAAATCGAAAAATTGAAACGATTTCCGGCATCGCGGCATCGCTCGAACTTGCGCGTGAACGCATCGTGCTCAAAGGCCTCAAGGCCTCGTCGGTGGGTGGCAGTCTGAGTGGTGGAGGCTATCTCACTCTCAAAGATTTCAAGCCCGATGTGCTTGATGTGAATGTCGTGGCGCGTCAGGTGCCCTTGCGGCGCGACGAGTCGCTGATCGTTCGCGCAAATGCCGAGCTTCGCTTATCAGGCTCGTGGCAAAAAGCTTTGTTGTCTGGGCGGGTCGGTGTGGTCGATGGATTGTTTTACCGCGACATCGAAATTTTGCCGATCGGCACGCCATTTTTGGTTCCGCCGACTGCGACGCTGCCGCGTTTGGACCGATTGGAAAAATCTGTCGGCACGATGCGTGAGCCATTTCGTGATTGGACGATGGATCTGCGGTTGCATACCGAGAAGCCGTTTTTGATTCGTGGCAATGTCGCTGCCGGAAGGATCGACGGATCGCTGCGCGTGCGCGGTGGATTCGAGCGGCCTTTGCCGGAGGGCGAGTTAAGGGTCACCGACTTCAAGGCCTCATTGCCGTTCAGCACGCTCACGGTGCCATCGGGCACGGCAAGGTTCACGCCGCAAAATGGAATGGATCCGGTACTGGAAATCCGCGGATTTGCAGAGCCTCGCCCGTATCGGGTGAACATTCAGGTTTACGGTCGGGCCTCGAACCCGCAGATGGTTTTAATTTCAAATCCGCCATTGCCCGACAACGAGATCATGACCTTGCTAGCGACGGGTGCGACCACCAAAGGCTTGGAGGATCCGCAGGCTGCGTCGTCGCGGGCCTTGCAGTTGTTGGCGGAGGAGTTTCGTCGCGGACGATTTGTGGTGGGCAAGCGTTTGAGGCCACTGCTTGGCATGCTGGATCGCGTTGATTTCACCGTCGCGGAGCAGGATCCTTATTCGAGCGATTCGTTTTCGACTGCGACGCTTGAGATCACCGATCGTTGGTATCTCTCCGCCGGCATGGATGCCGAGGGGGATTCGAGGGTTTTTGGAATTTGGCGACTCACATTCCGATGATAAAATTTGCATGGCTCATGATGATTTCGCTAGCGACCCTGATGGTCGCTCATGGCGAAACGCGTGTGCGCATCAGCGGGCTCAGTGGTCGCAGTGAGGGTCAGGTGCTTGAGTCGATGGGTGGGCGGCTTGATCATGTGCGCGGCTCGGCGGCGACGCCGGCATCGGCGGAAGATGCGGCATTTCTTTTGGGTAAGGTTTTGAAGAAGGACGGTTATGATGGTGCGAAGGTGAGTTGGGAAATTGCATCGTCTGATGAAATCCGGCTGATGGTTGAGGAGGGCGTGAGGTATTCGCTTGGAAATGTGAGGGTGCTTGGTGTTTCCAAGTCGGATCAAAAGCACATGGCGCGATTGTTTCGCAAGGTCGCGGAAAAAGATCGATTTCTGTTTGGTGTGGCGACGCCATTTCGCGAGGACGATGTTGATGAGGGCCTTTCAAATGTGTTGCGTGAGTTGAATGCCGACGGGTACTGGGATGCCGAGGTGATGGTGCAGGAGCGGTGGGTTGATGACCGCACGGGTGTGGTGGATCTTACGCTTGATTGCAGACCAGGGCCGCGATGCTTGATTGCGGAGCCGAAGGTGATGAGTGTCGATGGGCGCGGAGTGAAGTTGGTGAGTGAGGTGGTGCGGCCCTATGTGGGCAAGACTGCGACCACGGCGAATCTCAATGCCATGCGTGTGGCGGCCGAGGAAATCGCGGTGAGTCGGGGTTATCCCAACTCGACGGTGAAGATGGGAAGGGCGCCAGCTGCTGGTACTTTTTTGCCGGAGTTTCGAGTCGACCTTGGCAAGCGCCTCAAGCTCAACCGTGTGTCGGTGAAGGGCCTTGAGCGCACCGATTCCAAGCGTGTGTTGAGGCGCATGGAGGTTGCGCGCGACAATTGGTACAACGAGGCCGCGATGAACCGCGCGGTGAGAGGCTTGCTGGCGACCGGGGCGTTTTCATCCGCACGCATCGAGACCGAGGAAGTCGGCGACAAGATGGTCGATGCCACGCTGCATCTTACCGAAGCGAAGGCCAAGGAGGTGGGTTTTGCCGCTGGCTACGGTTCGTACGAGGGTTTCATTGGTCGGGTCAGTTACTCGGATCGAAATTTGTTTGGCAATGTGATCGGGTTGAACTCCGGCATCGAGGTCAGCTCGAGAGGATTGCTTGGCGAATTGCGGCTTACGGATCCGTGGTTTCTGGGAAAAGACCTGCCGCTTTCCGGTCGCTTGTACGCATTCATTTACGGCCATGAGGGATACGACACGCGCGAGGAAGGGATTGAAGGAAAGGTGATTTGGAAATTTGGCGATCACTACGCGGTGGATTTGAGTGCGGCATCTGCGATGGTGAACCTGAGCGAAGATGGCCTGCCAATCGAGGAGCTTGGTGAAACCGTTTATCTGCACCAGCGGGTGAAATTGAATCAATCGCTCGACTATCGTGACAGTATGATTCTACCCACCAAGGGTTGGCATCTGGATTGCCCGGTGGAGATCGGATCCGCGATTGGCGACATCAGTACATCGTATGCGAGGTTTGGTTTGTCGGGTGGGTGGTACAAGCGCATCCATCGTTTTTACGATTTGGGAATTGGCGGATCGCTCGGCGGGATTTTTCCGTTTGGTGACAGTGAGGATCTGCCGATCGACTTGCGCATGTTCAATGGTGGCAGCCGCAGCGTGCGGAGTTTTCCAAATCGGGAGTTGGGTCCATTGGTCGATGGATATCCGACGGGTGGTGAAGCCGGATGGAACACCAATGTTGAGCTGATGCGAAACATTTGGGGGTCGCTCAAAGGGGTGGCATTTGTCGATGCCGGTGGGCTCGCGCGAAACCGCGAGGATTGGGGGGCGGCCGATGTCGAGTTGGCGACGGGGCTTGGCTTTCGCCTTGATCTGCCGATCGGGCCGGTGCGTCTGGAGTACGGCTACAATCTGACGCGTGATGAGGGCGAACCATCGGGCACGCTGCATTTTGCCATCGGCTTTGCCTATTGATCCGAGGAGTTTTGTGCTTGCAGTCCCAGCGTAGGAT
>JBIKIR010000084.1:0-3663 GCA_044361475.1 Luteolibacter sp.
CGTTACAGCGACGACCAGCAGCAGGAGGTCATCGATTTCGTGAACTCATACAACGCAAGCAATGGCCGTGGAGGTCAGAGCGAAGCGGCGCGGAAGTTCAACATTTCCATTCTCACCGTTTCTACCTGGCTCAAGAAGTCCGGCAACAAGGTCGTCAAAGTCGCCAATGCCAAAGCGACACCAGCTGGCAAGTCGTCGGCAAAGGTTTCTTCGGCCCTTACCGCAAAGGTTGCCAGCCTTATCCAAATGAGTGACCGTATTCAAAAAGCCGAGGCGGAGATCGCTAAACTGCGCGCCGGATACGAATCCCTCAAGGCTTCGATCAAAGCAGCCATCTGATCGATCGAGAATCAACAAACTTAAAGGGTTGCTTGCCGGAGCGGTAAGCAACCCTTTTTTCATATTGCCTATGTCGCTTGATGAATGTGGACGATAGCATGCAACAAGAGATTGCGCGGTGCGGCTGGTTGGTGTGACTTGGTTGGGTGAGCTTGCAGGTTGTGGTGGATTTTTCGGTGGTCGACGAGTCGGTCGATTGGCTTGTGGTGGACAAGCCGGCACCCTTGATTGTGCACCCGGCCAATCGCAAGCCCGAGCCGACCTTGCTTGGCGGGATTGAGCGCCTCTTGGCGTTTGAAATGGAAAATGGCGCAAAACCGGCGATCGTAAACCGATTGGATCGTGACACGAGCGGGCTTGTCATGGTGGCCAAGCACACTCTCACAGCGAGGGAGCTTGGTATCATTTTCGAACGGCGCGAGGTTGAGAAAGAATACATTGCGATCGTGACTGGGTGGCCTGATTTGGACGAGTGGACCAATGCACAGCCAATTTTGCGTGAAGGTGAACTCGGGCCTGCGGCGATTTGGGTCAGGCAAGTGGTACACCCTGCGGGCCGCGAATGCCTAACGCGTTTCAAGGTCGAGCATCGATTTGAAATCGGCGAGCGGCGTCATGCCATGGTCCGTTGCTATCCCAAAACCGGGCGGATGCATCAGATCCGCGTGCATTTGGCGAATGACGGCTTTCCGATTGTGGGCGACAAACTTTATTCTAGCGATGGTTCGGAATATATCGAATGGATGCGAGACGGATGGACGCTGGCACTGAAAAAGAGTCTGCTTTTGCCGCGTCATGCTCTGCACGCGTCACGGCTGAGCTTGATGTGGAATGGCCGCATGATGGATTGGCGTATTGGTTTGCCAGCGGACCTTGAGGCATTTGTTCGTGGTGATGTGAGCGGTCATGACCCGCGGGTCATTGAGTGGAGCAGGCATGATGATGCGCAATGATGGATGGAGGCACGAGTGGGGAAATCCAATGTCCCGTTTATGCCTTTATCCCAAAGAGGGACAAATCGCTTCTTTCACTTCCTCGATAACGAATAGCCAATCCCCTATCATCTCCTCGCGAGGTATTCGCGTGAGCCTTTCACATATTTGATAGCCCAGTCTTTGACTTTGGATTGTTCGTCGAGGCTGAGGGTGCGGACGACTTTGGCGGGTGAGCCGAGGACGAGGGATCCGGGTGGGATGATCGTGCCGCCGGTGACGAGTGCTCCGGCGCCGATGATCGAGCGTTCGCCGATGACCGATCCGTCGAGCACGATGGCGCCCATGCCGATGAGGACTTCGTCTTTGACCGTACAGGCGTGGAGGATGGCAGAGTGGCCGACCGTGACCAGTTCGCCGATGTGGCAGCCGAAATCATCTGCGAGGTGAATGACCGCGTTGTCTTGGATGTTGGAGCGTGGGCCGAGAGTGATTTCGTTGATGTCGCCGCGGAGCGTGGTGTTGTACCAGACGCTGGATTCCTCGTGGATCGTGACGCGGCCGATCACATCGGCGCTGGCGGCGATGAAGGCGCTTTCGTGGATCTTTGGGTGAAAGGTCGAGAAGGATTCGATGGCCATGGTTTTTGATGGATCAGGCTTTGTTGCGTGCGGCGTCTGCGGTGACGGCTTGTTGCCAGAGTTCGCGCAATGTGTCGGTGATGGTGCTTTGGGTGTATTCCGTGGATTCGTAGCGCGAGACGCTGACCACGCCGCGGATGGCGGAGGTGATGAAGACCTCATCGCAGGCGACGAGGTCGCTTTCGGTCAGGGATGTGGCTGCGGCTTTGATGTCGTTTTTTTCCGCAAGTTCGATGATGAGTGCTCTCGTGATGCCGGGCAGGCAGCCGGTGTCATCGGGCGGGTAATGGAGCGTGTTGTCCATGACCCCGAAGATGTTGGAGGTGGTCGTTTCGCGGATGCGGATTTTATCGTCGAGGTAGAGGGCATCATCGAAGTTGCGTTGACGGGCGTCGTTGAGGGCGAGGAGATTGTCTGCGTAGGAGGCCGACTTCATTCCGGCGAGGAATGAATGGCTTGGTTGGTCGAAGGGTGATTTGCAGAGCGTGATGCTTGTGGGTGGATCATCGGTGCGGGAGACTGTGATCCAGACGAGGTGGTCGGGTCCGATGCTGGGGCATGCTAGCGGGCCGCTGCCGGCACTGATTGCGAGGCGGACTCTGGCGCGGCCGTGGTCGAGTTTTGCGGCGGCGAGTTGTGAGATGATTGCGGATCGCAGGTTGTTTGGTAGCGGGTTGCCCCAGCCAAGGCGTTCGCAGGAGGTGAGCATGCGGGCGATATGGCGGTCGAGTAGTGCGGGTGAACCGTCGATGGCGAGGATCGTTTCGAAGAGTCCGAGCCCGTGGGTGAGGCCGCGGTCGGTGGGGCTCATGGGCAGGAAATCGGCATCGTGCCATTTGTTTTCGCGCCAGTATCGGGTCATTGCTTGGGATGTTGCGTGATTGGGCGGCGCATGTAAACCCGGGATCGTCGTGCTTGCCATCGCATGGGGATGCATCAAATTTCGCCTGTGAGATTGCAGATATTTTTCAGCGGCGTGGTCGTGATCGGCCTTGGGATTTTCGCGATGCGGGTGCTTGAGCGCGGCGAGGCGCTGGGATTTTTGCACGGAGCGCTGACATTGGGTGGCGGCTTGCTGATTTGCGGATTGTTTTCCCTCAAGTCGCAATGGCACGGAATCATTGGTGCCGGTGTCTTGGCTTTGTTGGGTGCGGGCCGGGGCTTGGGAAATTTTCCGCACCTGCTGGATGTGCTCAGCGGTAAGGTTGATCGAGGGTTGGCTCCGCTGATCGAGTTGGGGGTGACGCTGGTATGTCTGGTGTTGTTGATGCGGGTACTGGCGGCGTTGAACCGTGAGAGGGTGAGGCGGATGTTGGAAAAGGATTGATCGGGGCTGGGTAGCCGGGTGGGGTTTGGATCGGTGTGATCGGTGGAGGTACTTGGGGAAGAGTGTCCTGCCATGCGTGCAGGCTTGTGCTGCTACCGCCGATTTCCTGAAGCAATTCGTGGCAGCGTTGGCGCCATCTTTCGTAGTTCGGCGCTTTGCGTTCGGAGTCCCTGCTGCCGGGGAAAACGACATAGCTTACTTTCAAGTCGGAGACCGGGCGGCTGTAGGGTGAGGCGTTTGCGTTCAGTTCGCGGGCGACTCGCAGTGAAGCCTCGCCGACCTTGAAGGTGGGTCCGGCATCGCCGACGATCGAGGGGTAAATTTTGTCGTTGTGAACGATCACGGCGTAGTCGCCGGCCTTTGGCGCGAAGGGGTCGTTGTCGCGGATGATGTTGACTGGGATCACGATGAAGGGGTCGTGCTC
>JBIKIR010000059.1:0-11864 GCA_044361475.1 Luteolibacter sp.
AAGAAGGCACCGTCTCCGTCCGCCACCGCGACAAGGACGACCTCGGCGCCAAGCCGCTCGACCAATTCATCAAAGAGCTCACCGAGGAAATCAAAAGCCGCAGCCTCTGAGCTGGCTGCACAAGCTTAATTTCCTGCTGCATAGGCGACCATTGGACGCCTAAAGATACTTTCAATAAGTCCGGTCAGGACGGGGCCGATTTGTTGAATAATCTGAACATGCCGCCAATTTACCGCATATAATCTGGATTTTCTCCGGTTTGGTCCGGCCGTATTGCGCCAAAAAGAAACCTTGCAAGCACCCAGTTTTCCCGGTATTTATCCCTTTGTTCGACCTGCACCCTTGCAGAATGAAGCGCTTCGTCTGGTCTCCAACGCCATGGTCTCAGGAAGTGATGATAGTGATGGCGTGACTAGAAAAAGACAAAATGGACATCTATGTGGGCAACCTGCCCTACTCAGCTACTGAAGAAGACGTCAGCGGACTCTTCGCCTCATACGGCCCCGTCGAAAGGGTCAAAATCATCACGGACCGCGAAACCGGAAGATCCAAAGGATTCGCATTTGTGACCCTCGGGGACCAAAGCCAATTGAACGCGGCAATCGAGGCCCTCAACGGCTTCGACTACCAAGGTCGCGCGCTCCGCGTGAATGCCTCGGAGCCAAAAGAAGCCGGTTCCGGTGGATTTGGTGGTGAGCGTCGTGGTGGCGGCGGCGGCGGTTACGGCGGTGATCGCCGTGGCGGCGGTGGCGGCGGTTACAAAGGCGGTGGCGGCGGCGGTTACAAAGGTGGCGGCGGCGGTTACGGCGGTGATCGCCGTGGCGGCGGCGGCGGTTACAAGGGCGGCGGCGGCGGCTACAAAGGTGGCGGCGGCGGCGACTGGTAATTCACCTTATCGCTAATTTTTACCCAGCACCCGGTTTCCTTAATGGGAACCGGGTGTTTTTTTGTCTGAAATCTCATCGCTCCATCACTCCGAGCAACTTGAAACAATCAAACGCCACAAATCATGACTGGGACTTGTAGTTCCAGACCGTCGGTGGGGGCATCTTGCCCCCATCCAAGTTGCTTTCGATTCCACAATCGAAAGCCGCGCAGGTTCATGTGCTAAAAAACCGAACTCCAACTACGAAAAACACGACACCCCACAAAAAACACAAGCACTTGCGGGCATTGATAAGCCCGCCCTATTTGTTAGGCCAACTGGCGAGCAAACCTTTTTATTTCTAGTGCTTCTCGTGATCAACGAAAGTCACACAGCTTCTCCCCGAACCAGAGGCGGCGACAAAAAAATACCGGGAACCACATCGGTGGTTTCCGGTATTTGAAGTTTAAACAAACAGCCCTTAGATCAGGACTTGTAGCGGAGACGCTTCTTGTGGCGGTTCTGCTTCATGCGCTTCTTGCGCTTGTGCTTGTTGATTTTCGTTTTACGGCGTTTCTTGATGGAGCCCATGGCGTTTGCTGTCGGTGTTATGTTACGGTGAGAAAATCAGGGGACGATTTTATTGAGTGGATATTCGATGATGCCCTCCGCGCCTAGGCGCTTGAGCTCAGGGATAATGTCTCGAACGACGATTTCGTCAATCACAGTCTCAACCGCCACCCAATCCGGCTCGGAGAGGTGAGAAACGGTCGGACGGCGCAGCGAGGGAAGATTTTCAAGCAACTCCTTGAGTCGGTCGGCTGGGAGGTTCATCTTAAGCCCCACCTTGCCGCGGGCACCCAGCGCCGCCTTGAGCAGCAATGCGATGCGGTCCATTTTCTCGCGTTTCCACGGATCGGCCGCAGCGGCAGGATTGGCGTAAAAGTGCGGAAAAGAAGTCAACAGCGTGTCGACGATGCGCAGGCGGTTGGCCTTGATCGATGAGCCTGTCTCGGTGACATCGACAATGGCATCAACAAGATCCGGCACCTTCACTTCGGTGGCCCCCCATGAAAATTCGACCTCGGCATTGATGCCGCGCTCCCGCAGGTAGCGCTTGGTGATCCCCACCCCTTCGGTGGCGATGCGTTTGCCTTCGAGATCCTCGGGCTTGCGGATAGGCGAATCCTCGGGAACCACCAGCACCCAACGGGTCGGCAGCGAACTCGCGCGCGAGTAGGGAAGCTCGGCCAAATCCAGCAACTCGACTTCATTTTCATAGGCCCAGTCGTGGCCGGTGATGCCGCAATCGATGAAACCTTGGCCAAGGTAACGGCCAATCTCCTGGGCGCGGATCATGTAAAGATCGAGTTCCGGATCATTCGAGCCAGGCCTCAAACCGCGCGACGAAACATAAACCTCATAGCCAGCCTTGGCGAGGAGCTCGATGGTCGGCTCCTGCAGACTACCTTTGGGAATCGCAACTTTGAGCGTACGGGTCGTGTCGGACATTGAGGGGCGGGCGTTTTACCCGCGAAATGGCGGGAATCAAGCCAAGTTTCGCGAATTTTCCAAATCACCGCCACCATCACCGCGGGTTTCACGGCGCCACAACCATGCCAGCAGCAGGAAATATCCCGCAAATTCCAGTGCTTTGGCCCAGTACCGGATCGGCGCGTCGCCGCCATGACACCCACAAGAAATATCAAGCCCCCGCACCCATGCCGAGCCGACCGCTACAGAAAAAATCAACACCATGCCAAAGATCGCGAGCAATGCCCCACGCCGCAAAATGCCCAGCATCAGGCAAACACCAGCGATCAACTCCGCCCACGGCACGCCGTAGGCCACCCACGCATCCAGTGGCGGACCCACGATGCGATAGTTTCCCACATCAACCAAAAATCGATCCAAGCCGGTCCCGAAAATTTTCAACCCACCACTGTACGCAAACCAACAGCCGAGCATCACCCGCAAGACCAGCGCGACGACTTCTTTGGGTTTCGCAGGCATCGTGAAATTTACAGCTCAAGATGGAAACACCGATCCCCAAAGCACCCGGAGATGCAACTCTCACCCAATCAAGCGTGCGCCAGATAGCGGCGTTGCGCCTCGGCCTCGGGATTGTGCGGCACGGATTCGTTTTCGACCTTGGTATCGGCCACCAACTCGTCGCGGAACTTGGCGATGATCGCCTCGACCGGCCATGAGGATGCCTCACCGAAGGCGCAGATCGTGCGTCCGTCGATTTGATAGGCCACGCTCTCGAGCGTCTGAATGTCGCTCGGCGCGGCATCACCCGAAACAATGCGATCGGAGATTTTTTTCATCCATGTCGATCCCTCACGGCATGGCGTGCACTGACCGCAGGACTCGTGGGCGTAGAAGGCGTTGATGTTATTGAGCACCCAAGACATCTTGCGCGAATCGTCGAGCACGATCACCCCACCCGAGCCGGCCATTGAACCACAGGCGGCGAGCGTGTCGAAGTCGAGCTGGATGTCCCAAAAATCCAACTGCCGCTCGCTGCCATCGGGGTTCTTCAATTTGAAGGATTCGTCACAACGCAAAATCTTCGACGAAGACCCACCGGGGATCACCGCCTTGAATGAGCGCCCATCCTTGGGCCCGCCGCAAAGATCATATAGCAACTCGCGCATGGTGAGCTTGCCGACCTCGACTTCGAAATAGCCGGGCTTTTTCACATCGCCCGACACGCAGAGAATGCGGGTGCCGGTATTGCGAGCAACGCCGAGCTTGGCGTATTCATCACCGCCCATGCGAATGATGTGTTTCACATGGCAGAGCGATTCGACATTGTTGACGATCGTCGGGCACATGTAGAGGCCGAGCGCGGCGGGAAAGTAGGGTGGCTTGATGCGCGGGTACGGGCGCTTACCTTCAAGGGATTCGATCAAGCCGGTTTCCTCACCGCAAATGTAGGCACCGGCGCCGCGGTGGACATAGAGCTCAAGATCAAAGCCCGATCCGAGAATATTTTTGCCGACAAAGTTTTTCGCGCGAGCCTCTTCGATCGCGCGCTCGACGATCAGCGCCGCTTCGGGGAATTCCTCACGCAGGTAAATGTAAGCCGTGTGAGCGCCCACTGCGAAGGCGGAGATGATCATGCCTTCGACGAGCTGATGCGGATCCTGATGAAGGATGTAGCGGTCCTTGAAAGTACCCGGCTCGGATTCGTCGCCATTGCAGATGAGGTACACTGGCTTGGTATTGTTCGGCGGAATGAAAGTCCACTTCATCCCCGTCGGGAAACCCGCGCCACCCCTGCCGCGAAGGCCGGATTTTTTCACCTCTTCGATGATATCCTTCGGCGGCATCGCCATCGCCTTGCGCAAATCTTCATACCCGCCGTCGCGCATGTAGCACTCGATCGATGGATCCCATCCTTCACGGTCGACATTCTTGAAAATGAGCCGGTACTCGCGGGCGTGGGGTTGCTTGGTGTAGGTGATCATGCGGGCGGCAGAAAGCTGTCACATGACGGCGCCATGCTCAAGCACGAGACCACTTGGAATGAAATTTTCAGCGTGACGGACATATTCATCCGCAAACATCACATTTTAGGTCACGCAAATTCGAAACCCCTCCCCCACCCACCCCAACAAAAAAGCCTCAATCCATTGAAGATCAAGGCCTTGAAGATGGCTCCGGCGGTTGGGATCGAACCAACGACCTAGTGATTAACAGTCACCCGCTCTGCCGCTGAGCTACGCCGGATTTCGCAGATGCGAATGTGGGCGGGAAGATGGGTTCGCCAGCCCCATGGTGGCAAGGCAAAAATGACAAGAGGTGGAAATTTCCTCTTGTGGAACAAAGCAGGGATGCATCAGCCACCGGCAGCGAGCGTGACGACCTCGACCTTCGAGCCGGATTTGACTTCGACGCTTGCGTAGTCGCGCGGGAAGACCGCTTGTTCGTCGAGCTCGACGACGACTGGTTTGCCCTCGAGGCCGAGGCTGGCAAGCAGCGCGCTCACGCTGAGCGGGCATTGCACGGCATGGGGCTGACCATTGAGTTGAATGCTGTCGTTCATTTCCACTGCTGGAGTTGTTCCGGGAAGGGGCAGTTGCTGCAATCGGAAAAATCCTCGAGACAAAAATCCTGGTACACTTGCAGCAGTGCCTGGTGATGACACACGCGCTTCAGCCATGGCGCCGCGGCCTTGGTGGATCCGAAGAGGCGCAGCGAACAACGCTTCACTTTGTCGTTGGGAGTTGACTGCCGAAGCTTGTGATAAGTTCGGAAGTCCATGCCATCTTCATGCATCGCCAGTGGGATCAGGTGATTCGCTGCAAGCTCCATCGCCTGCGATCGACCGAACACCGCCACCTGGCGCGCCGATGCCGCCGATGTGAGCGTGTGACGCCGCGACCAAAACGGATGCTCGAGGGCGTGCAGGAAATCGACCATTGGCTTCACCTCAAAGGGTCGCGCGAAAGCAAGTCTGCGAAACTGCGGCCATGCGAAAATCAGTGCCGCCAAAGCCCCCACCCTGCGGTGCGGATGATTGGCCGGACGCTGACCATGCGTTTTCCATGGGATCGCGCGGTGACCCGCAAATTCATAACGGCTGCGGCACTTCCACCATTGCTCCCACAAATTTCGCAAATAGTCGCGCGCATCCGGTTCCGCGCGTTCATGCAGACCGGGCTCCAAAAATCCGGCCACGCCAAACAGCACCGCTTCCATGGAGTCTGCCTCGGCACGCATCGCATCGAGAGGCGCACGCTGTGCAAGAAGCCTCATCGCCAAAGCATTGCCGCCATAACCAAGCGTCTCAGCGCAGGAAAAAAACAAGGCCGCGTCCCTGCCATGCGCCTCGGCCACCTTCAACCAACGCGATGCCTTCAACTGCGCGCGATGCACCGCGGCCTCACGCAGCAAGCGCTCAACACCGGCGCTTGCAATGTTCTTGAGCGGATACACGCAGCGGCCCGGATGCGCAATCGCCACCTCACGCATCGGACGATTTAGTGCATCCGCCAACTGCGTTTCGCTGATCGCAATTTGCACGACCTCGCGGTTCTCACAGGTCCGCGTGAAAAACTGCCGTGCGCTGGTTTGGAAAACCACATGCAGAATCACATCCTTGAATGCTGGATTCACCGCATGGCCATGCGCCTCCCATGCCTCGGGCGTGGGATCCAGCTCGAGCGGACCACGGCGCGTTTCACCATCGATCTCGACTGCCGCATGCATGAAGTCCGGTCCCTCGCCGCGATTCCATTCGCCAAATTGCACAACTTTCACCTGCTTGCCACAGGCCGTGCGAAACTCCCTCCCAAAGGCACCGGCAAACCACAAGGCCTGCAACTCAAGCTCGGGTGGCAACGCACGCATAGTCGTCTCGGCAAATGCCAAGGGCGGATGCCACACCGATTCTAACAGAAATCCATAAGTCATGCGTCGGTCCCTTTGAGAAAAAATTTTATTTCGGCTTGGCCTGCCCTCCCGGATTTTTTTCCGGCGGCTTGGCGATTTGTGGCGGCTCGATGATGTCGATCCAGCCCTTGAGCGCATCGGCTTCGGGTATCGACCCGTATCGCATTTGCGCGTCGCGCAAACCGCGCATGGCAAGATCCTTGCGACCACCCGCGCGATCCATGGCAATGAGATGCATGTCGAGCCGCATCTGGTCATCAGTCGCCGGATATAGCGTCTTAGCCTCGCGAAACTTCAGCGCCGCCTCGGCCTGCAAGCCCTGGTGCAGCAGATCCAGCCCCTGAGCCTCGAGCAACACGCCACTCCTCAATCGCAGTGCCGCCGAGGAAAGTTGCCGCCGCCGTTCCCATGCATCGTTAGGCCACTTCAGCAATGCCGCACGCAAGGCGCGATACGGCACATCCTCCTTGAGAATGTCGCCACTGCCATCGAGATGCGCAAACGGGCGGTACAAAGGATCACCCAACACCACCCCCTGCCACGAAGTCACGGGCATCGCCATCCAACACGCCTCGACCCAAGTGAGGCCATCCAACAATCGCTGCTGGATGATGCCCAAATCATGCGTGAGGTGCAGGTATGGCTCGTAAACATTTCCCACCGTCACCGTCGCACCGCGGGCCAATAACGGCGCGCACCAGTTCTTCGACGCATTGCCAAGCTGCTCGGCGCTGAACGAATGCAAATGCACCGCCACCGCGCCGCGACGGAACTTGAAACGCGGATTCAACAAAGCCCCGCTCACATGCCAATCGTACCAACCGAAATACACCGCCGCCTCGTTCATCGGGTAATTTCGCGGCAGGGTCTCATTGAAGCGATCGACCATCGTCGGCATGCCCACGCCGTCGCATGATTTCACCACCGTCTCAAGCCACTGATCCCCCTGCGGAAACTTGTTGGCAATGTCCACATACGCCATGCCCCACAGGCCGGTTTTTTCCACCTCCACCGCATCTTTGATCATGCGTTCGCAAACGCCGTAAGACGCGGCGTCGATGCGCGAAGTCAGCATCAGAAACGGCATGTCGACCTGACTCCACGATTTGTCAGATCGGTAAAACTTGTTGGCCAAACCACCATCCAGCGGCAGGCCCTCGATGCCAACCATCGCCAACTCGGAATCGACCGCTGCATCATCACGACCGAGAAATGGATTAGCCTCATTGCCAGACGGATTGGCCGCAGGTTTTTCTGATGCCTTGTCTGCCGGCGGCGCGGGCTTCGGCGTTGGCTGGATCCGCAAAGGCACACCTCGCATCGTAACCAGCACGCGAATCTTGTTGCTGCGCGGTATCGTCAAACCATCGCGATCACGCCCCCTCTGCCACCAGCCGCGGCGGTCAAACTCCGCACGTAAGGGCCCCGCAATCTTGGCATCGTAATCCGCCCGCGAAATGTCGGGCACCTGCGGCATTTCGAAGCCGATGAGATTTTCCTCCGGAATGCCGCGCGCGCGACGGTAAGTTTCAGCGAGCTTGGCCGAGTCGGGAATCGCGGAATTGTACATCACTGCCACGCCATCGACAGCCGGTGTCGCCACCGCCAGCAGACTCATCGCTGCAAACGCGCCAGCAAGCATTCTCAAGAATCTCATGCCATGCACCATGAGCCCTCGATCCCACCGATGCAAGCACGCCCCGATCCTCATAGCTCGATTCGCAAGCCGTCCCACGCCACACGCACCCCATCAGGCAGCGAGCCATCCAGCGCAGCATGCTCGTTTTCATGACCCAAATGCGTGAGCCATGCCTGGCCAACTCCGCTGCGCTCCACCGCATCCAAGGCCTCGGCCAAGGAAAAATGCGTCGGATGGTCCCCCGGCCTCAAGGCATCGACGACCAACACATCCGCGCGACGAATCAAATCATAGGTATCACCCGGGATCCGTTTCACATCGGGCAAATAAGCAAGACTCCGTGCACCGGGATATTCAAAAAGATACCCCACGGTCTCGAGCGCCGCATGCTCGACCGGCAAGGGCGTGATCCGCAAATCACCGATCACAAATGGCCCGTCGATCACTCTCGCATCGGGCCTCACATAGCCGCGGTAACGGTTGTCTTCGGAAAATGCCCAGCCATACATCTGCTTGAGCGTGCCCAAACATTCCTCGGTCGCATGCAAGGGCAATGGCCCATCACGCCGCCAGCAAAAGGCCCGCAACTCATCAAAGCCCGCGACATGATCCAAGTGGGCATGGGTGTAGACGACCGCATCAATTTCCCGAATGCCCTCACGCAAGGCCTGCATGCGAAGGTCAGGCCCGGAATCCACCAACACTGTCGTGCCGCCCGCACGCACCAAGACAGATGACCTCAGCCTGCGATTGCGCGGATCCTCCGAAGTGCAAACCGCGCAGCCGCAACCGATCACCGGTACCCCCACGGATGTCCCCGTGCCAAGAAATGTGAATGAAACATCCGCCACAGCCGTCATTCTACACGTCACCCGATGGCAAGCAACCATCGGAAGCCCCAAGATCATGAGAAGCACCCACCGCAGAGAATTTGCCCAATATGCTTTTTCCGCTTGCGGCATGAACTTTCCACTTCAATGCTTATAGTGTTCAAATGATTACCAAAATGTTTTCAGCCACGCTCCGCGGCATCGATGCCGTGGAGGTCGAAGTCGAGGTCAACGCCCGCGGTGCCGACAAACCGCAAGTCATCATCGTCGGCCTGCCCGATGCCGCCGTCCGCGAGTCATCCCAACGCGTGACCTCCGCGATCGGTGCCTCAGCGCTGTTTCTTGATGATGGCGTGAAAACCGTGAACCTCGCGCCCGCCGACCTGAAAAAGGAAGGCCCCTCTTTCGATCTGCCCATCGCGCTAGCGATGATCGCCGCCAGCCGCACCAAGCCCTTCAATGCCGACGACTGCTGCGTGGTCGGCGAGCTCGGCCTCGATGGTGCGGTCCGCCCGGTCAAAGGCGTGCTCTCGATCGCACTCGAAGCAAAACGCCGCGGCCGCACCCGTCTGCTCGTGCCGGAAGCCAACGCGCCTGAAGCCGCAGTGATCGATGGCATCGAGGTCTACCCGATCCGATCACTTCGCGATGCATGGGAATTTCTCGAAAACAACATCGTCATCCCACCCTTCAAGCTCGACCGCCGCGCATTCTTCAGTTCGCAAAAATCCTATGACCTCGATTTCGAAGAAGTGAAAGGCCAGCACCATGTGAAACGCGCCCTCGAGGTCGCCGCAGCCGGCGGCCACAACCTATTGATGATCGGCCCACCCGGCACCGGCAAGTCGATGCTCGCCAAACGCATCCCGACGATCATGCCGGGCATGACCGAACACGAAGCAATCGAAACCACACGCATCCACTCGATCGCCGGCACGCTCGATCCGATGAAGTCGTTTCTCACGGTCCGCCCTTTTCGTTCGCCGCATCACACAATCTCCGATGCCGGCCTGCTCGGCGGCGGCACCAATCCCGGCCCCGGCGAAGTCTCGCTCGCCCATCACGGACTTCTCTTTCTCGACGAACTCCCGGAATTTCGCCGCCAAACGCTCGAAGTGCTTCGCCAACCGCTCGAAGACGGCGATGTCACGATCTCACGCGCTGCCGGATCCCTCACCTTCCCCGCACGCTTCATGCTCGTCGCCGCGATGAACCCCTGCCCCTGCGGATTTTACGGCGACTCGAAACGCGAATGCCGATGCTCGTCGCGCCAAATCGAAAACTACCGCCAACGCATCTCCGGCCCGCTCCTCGACCGCATCGACCTGCATGTCGAAGTCCCGCTCGTCGATTTCAAAGACCTCTCATCTTCCGAAGCCGGCGGCGAAAACTCCGCCACCATCCGCGAACGGGTCACCCAGGCACGCCTCATCCAAGCCGAGCGCTTCCGCAAAGACCGCAACACCACCAATGCCGCCATGAACCCGCGCCAAATGAAAATCCACTGCAAAACCAACGCCGAAGCCAACGCCTACCTCGAACACGCCATGCAGGAAATGAACTTCTCCGCCAGAGCCCACGACCGCATCCTCAAAGTCGCCCGCACCCTCTCCGACCTCGCCGGTTCTACCGACATCCGCCCCAACGACATCCTCGAAGCCATCCAATACCGCTCGCTGGATCGGAAGCTTTTCAACTGATCGAAAGAGCCCGCAAAAAACCTAAAATTACATCATCCCATAGGTCGTACAAAGTACGATATTGACCCCGATGCATTTCTTCGTATGTTTCAGCCACTGACCTTTGAGGAAGACCCCGTTTTCACCGAAAAAGCACTGCGCTTGATCGGGGATGACGGAATCTTCGCAATCCAGATGTTTTTGTATGATCGACCGGACGCAGGGGACATCATTCCCGGCTCGGGTGGTTGCCGAAAACTTCGCTGGGCGGCAAAAGGCCACGGAAAACAAGGAGGATCTCGCGTCATCTATTATTGGATCACTGAGGACAGCCGAATCCTGCTGCTTGATATTTATGCCAAAAACGAATGCGAAAATCCCAGCCCCGATCGCATCAAGGAATTAAAACGCAAGTTACCATGAAAACCAAAATTTCCACCAAAGGTACAGTTCGCCGTCTCACCAAACAACCGATTCAGGCCGAATCCTTAAAGCAGAGAAAAAATGCACTGGAGCGTGGCGAGCGAGCACCATCGAGGGCCTTTCGAATTTTCAAAAGAGCCGATGGCAGCCTTTCCCGCGTCGCGCTCAATCCGGAATCCCAGCGCCGCAAATCAGCTACCGCATGGAAGTCCATGCCAGAGGTCACAAAGGCGCGTCACACCCTCGGCCTCACCCAGGAATCCTTTGCTGAATTACTGGGAATCGGCATCAACACCTTGCGCAGCTGGGAACAAAACAAGCGCCAACCCTCGGGCGCCGCACGGACGCTGATCCATATCGCTCTCAAGCACCCCGAAGTCCTGCAAGAAGCCATCGCATGAGCTTATCAGTTCCGTCTTCCCCTCGGCAGGGCGATGCGGCCCCGCAGCGCCGACTCCCCCCGCAGCTGGATCATCTTGCTCCAGGCCGTCCATGGAGCGTCCCGCTCCATCTTTTGAGCAGTGCATGACTAAGCCACTTCTTTTCTTCTATCTCCTCCCGGTAGGGCGATGCGGCCTCGCGGCGCCGAAACTATCGCCGCAGGCGCCAAAGCGGGCAAGATGCCCGAGTCCCCATTTTAAGACGCCGCCGCTTCAATTACAATACAATCAACAACAGGCTTTTCGGGATGCCTTTGCCGCGCGAGCGGCATTTTGATTGCGACGCGAAGCGGGTTCGGCATGGCGTGAACAAAGCGAAAGCAAAAAGGTCCCTGCCCTATGATTCGGCGCCGCGGGCCGCGTCGCCCTACCGATGAACAAAAAGCAAGAATCAAGATCCAAGAGCAGAAGCCACTTCTTCATTCTATCCTCTTGAAACTGAACACTTGAATCTTGAAACTTCTTTCAATGTTCGATGTTCAAATCCCCCTCTTCCCCAATAACTAATAACCAATAACCTCTAACTCTTCACTCCCCCCGCCCTTCTTCCTTCACTCGAATGTACTTGCGAAAGATCAACAAGGC
>JBIKIR010000085.1:0-3621 GCA_044361475.1 Luteolibacter sp.
CAAGGCCGCTCAAAAATTCATCGCGCTCAATGAAGTGACTCTTGCCCGCGGCGATACCGGCAGACTGGTTTCGCTTCGTGCACGCGTGAACGACGAAATGCTCAATGATTACCGGGCTGATGGATTGATCATCGCAACGCCCACTGGCTCGACGGCTTATTCGCTCTCTGCCGGCGGACCGCTCATCGCGCCTGAGGCTGGAGTTTTTCTGATCACGCCGATCTGCCCGCACAGTCTCAGTCAAAGGGCATTGGTGATTTCGGACACATCGGTGATCGAGCTTTCGTCCGATGAGGACGACAGCGGTCCAATGCTTTTCACCGTCGATGGCCGCGATAGCGTGCATGTCGAGCCCGGCGATCGCATCGAAGTTTGCAAAGCGGCTCGCTCATTTCATCTGCTGCGTCTCGAGGGTTGGTCGTTTTACGATGCCCTTCGCCAAAAGCTCGGCTGGCAGGGGATGTGAGAGGTGGAGGGGTAAAAGCTGAAAGGCTGAAAAAAGCTATCCCGGTAGGGCGTCGCGGCCTCGCGGCGCCGACTCTCGAAGAAAATTTCACAGCGAAGGTGCCAAGGTCGCCAAGAAAATTGCGATCACGGATCGTGGATGAAGTAGCGTTTTCTTCATCGTAGCTGGGACATCCTGTCCCAGTCCGTCCATGGAGCGTCCCGCTCCATGTTCTGAACCGCCAATCAAGCAGTCACTTCTTCCCATGCTCATCCAGCGTCTTCCGGATACGTCCAATCAACCTCTCCCGCAACGGTTGCGCCTCCGTCGCAAGTTCACGCTGCTCGTTCTCATACCCCTTGCGACCTTCAGGCGTCTCGATGCAAACCGCTTCGCGTCCCCACGCGGTGAGATCGTAAGGGCTGGCTCGCATGTCGAGATCACGAATGCGCACCGCAAGTTCGAAGCACTCGATCAACAAGGCGGAGCCGCACCACGGCATCGCCTTGGCAGCCCATTTGTAGAGGTCCATGTTGGCATGCAAACAACCGGGCTGTTCGTGATCGTGTCGCGTCGCAAGATCCGGCTGCAGGCGATTGAAGACAAGGGTTTCGGGCGCAAAAAACCGAAAGGCGTCGTGGTGCGAACAACAGATCGGACGGCTCGAAACGAGTGCATCAATTTCCTGCTGGGGTAGCCGCAAGGGCAAAATTTTCTCATGCCGCACGGTGTGACCACCATAGACCATTGCCCATTCATGCAATCCATGGCAGGCGAAATTTGGCGCACGATCACGGGTCGCCTCGAGCAGGCTGCAGATCCATTCAAGCCGTTGCTTTTCTTTCTCCGGCATTAGCGAAGGATCCGCGAAGAGCACGCCATTTTCGAGCCGATAGCCGCGACCCGAAAGATGACGAAGCGCTGGGTCATGCTGAGCTTCTGCCGTCCACTCGATGGCCGTGCCGTGGCCCGGATGCCATTGCTCGAGAAATGCGAATGGGTAGGGGTAGTACTCGAAAAGAAAGTCGGCGATCGGATGCGGCAAGCCCCGGTCGCGCCGCTCTCTGGCCGGACCAGTGTGCACTTTTGCCCGATCGAAATGCGCTGATGCAAGCGCACGCCATTCGGCGTCTGCAAGCGTCATCACATCGTGGCATGTGGTCATGGCGGGCCGATCATTCACGAACGGCCCGCTGGAGAAAAGTCCGCTTTTGATGGCCGCAATCAAGCCGCGCCACCCGGCTTGCCGCCGAGCTTTTCCATCAGCGATGGCAGCAACGCGGCGATGCCTTGCGACAAATCACCACCTACGCCAACCTGACCGGATGGGGTCAGTTTGTCGACGATCTTCGGCAAGTAATCCGCAAGGAATTCCGATGCCTTGGTGGGATCGATGCCCATCGATGAGGCCAGCGATTGCACCGCATCCGAGCCAAGGATCTTGTTGATCTGATCGGCCGAGATCGATTGGTTGGCACCGAGACCGACCCACGAAGTGAAGACTTCGCCGAGCCCGGCTTGGTTGAATTTGTTCATCAGGCCTTCGATGCCGCCGTTTTGAGTGAGGAGTGCGCTGAGAGCGGCCCGAAGCGGACCGGCGCTGCCAGCGGACGAGTTGCCGGTAATGGCACCGAGTATGGAGTTGAGTATGGACATGTGGGTTGTGGTTGGTTGTGAATTTCTGATGCGCTCGCTTTCGCAACGAACAATCAAACCACTAGTTCGAAAACCCGTTCAAAAAAGGTCAATCGATCATTTTGCGAAACTTTTCCCTTGCGCAAAAACCCGCCATAGCCTAAGAATACCGCCCCGCGCCTAAAGGCGCATGGTTCCAATCGCGGGATGGAGCAGCCAGGTAGCTCGTCAGGCTCATAACCTGAAGGTCGTAGGTTCAAATCCTACTCCCGCAACCACTTCTTTTCAGAAGTGCTCTCTCTCACAAAAGCCTAATAATCAAGGGATTACGTGCTTTTCAGAGAGCCAAATTGACACCGTCCCTAGTCGCATGAACGAGGCTGGTGACAAAATGGTGACAAATGCCGAGACAGACTTCAAAGCACGAATGGGCAAGCGTTGTATGGCTGGTCCCATCGCCAAGGTGAAATTTGGATCGGCTTCCGTGCCCATCTATCTCTCGGAATCCAATGGGCGGAAGCGCTATTTCGTCGCCCACTACCGCGATGGCAAACGGATCCGCAAGGCATTCCTCGACCTCGCCAGCGCGAAGAAGGAAGCGCTGTTCGTTGCGCAGCGAATTCAGTCGGGCATGCAGCATGTGACGGACCTCAAGCAGCACGAGCGCGACAGCTATGTGGCCGCGGTAAGGTTGCTGGAAAAATCTGGTGTTCCCTTGGTGGCAGCGGTCGAGGACTACATGCGTGCCCGCGAGAAAGCCGGCACCGAGTCCCTAGCAGCGATGGCCGACGAATACGGCAGGATCTTCAAAAGGGTGGTGCGCCGCTCCTCCGCGGCCAGGTGGTGGAAGAGATGATCAATCAGCGGGAACAGGACTGCGCGAGCAAGGCGTATCTGCGCTTGTTGAAAACCACGCTCACGCGCTTTGCTGCCAAATTCCCCGGTGATTTGATCGAGGTGGACACCCACCAAATCGACGCCTGGCTGCGGTCGCTCGATGTGGCGGCCTACACGCGCAACTCGATGCTGAGGTGCATCAAGATTTTCTTCTCCTACGCCCGCAGCCGGAATTACTTACCCGATGACCGAAAAACGACGGACGAGAATCTGAAGGTATCCAAAGTCGTCACCGAAAATTCTGCAATCTTCTCCCCGGAGACGATGACGCGGATCCTCCACCACGCATCCGCCGATCTGATTCCAATCCTTGCCATCGGGGCGTTCTCGGGCATTCGCATGGCGGAGCTCAACCGCTTGGACTGGTCTGCGGTGGATCTGGAGCGCCGGATCATCGAACTCCGTGCCGGGCAGTCAAAGACGGGTTCGCGTCGAGTTATCCCGATCAGCGACAACCTTGCCGCTTGGCTTACACCCCTCGAACGGAAGGGGAAAATCGTCCGAACGAAGGAGCTGAAAACCTACGTGCCTGCACTGGCCCGCGCCCTAAAGATCGAGTGGCCACGCAACGTACTTCGGGATTCATTCATCAGTTACCGAATTGCCATCGTCCAAAGTGCCGACCAGGTGGCGCTTGAGGCGGG
>JBIKIR010000019.1:0-43204 GCA_044361475.1 Luteolibacter sp.
CCTCACTCGAAGACCTCGAAGCCATCGCCCCCGCCGTACTCAACCACCGGGTCATCACCAACTTCAACGCGGAGTCCCAAGGCATGAACTCGAAAAAAATCGTCGAACGCCTGATCCGCGAAGCACGAGAGGAGTGATAAGAACAAGAAACCAGAGACAAGAATCCAGAATCAAGACACAGTGCATTATGGACCACAACTTTGAAAATCTGGATGTCTGGAAGCGTGGATGCCGACTGGCTGTGAAGGTCTGCGTCGCATCGCACAAGTCGCAAGAATTCGCGCTCAAGGATCAAATTCAACGCTCTGCGATTTCAATTCCCTCAAACATCGCAGAAGGAGCGGAGAGGACTTCCGATGCGGATTTCGTAAGGTTTCTTACCTACAGCAAAGGCTCGTGTGGTGAACTTCGCACTCAACTGATGATTCATCGCGAAGTCTGCAGAGAGTTGAAAACCAAGCCATTTGCCAATACGGATGACATGATTGAAAAAACGCGAGAAATCTCACGAATGTTGAGCGGTTTCATCGGACACCTAAAACCATCACCACCTCTCTCTCTGGAATCTTGATTCCTGCCTTTCTCCTCCTTCTCTTTCTCTTTCTTGACTCTGGATTCTTGCCTCTTGATTCTCCCCAGTGTACGATTTCATCGATAACGCTCTTCTCTCACGCCTCGCCTCGCTTCCAGTCGAGGCCCGCATCGCAATGACCGGCAACATGGCCGGCCGCCACCGCTCGCCACACCGCGGCTCATCGGTCGAATTCGCCGAGTACCGCAAGTATGTTCCCGGCGACGACACCCGCCGGCTCGATTGGAAAGCCTTCGCGCGCTCGGATCGGTTTTACATCAAGGAATACGAAGCCGACACCAACCTGCGCGCGATTTTCGTCGTCGATGCATCAGGCTCGATGGACTTCCAAAGCGACGGTGAATCGAAATTCGAATTCGCCCGCCGCATCGCCGCATCGCTCGCCTATTTGCTCGTCAACCAAGGCGACGCCGCGGGCCTCTCAGTCTGCGCCGAGAAACTTCAACTCGAGATCCCGCCCAGCCGCCGCGCCGCCCACCTCGAACGGATTTTTTCTGCGCTCGATTCGATCGCACCCGCCGGCGAAACCGGCCTCGCCAGCGCCCTTCACGCGATCGCATCGAAAGCCCCGCGCCGCTCCTTCGTCGTGATTCTTTCCGACCTCCTCGCCGACACCGCGCCACTCGCCAACGCCCTCCGCCACCTCCAACAACAAAAACACGATGTCTCGGTCTTCCATGTGATGGACCGTGCGGAAATCGATTTCGACTTCGAACGCCCCCACCGCTTCGTCGATATGGAAACCAAAACCACCATCGTCGCCGAACCGGAACTCATCGCCGAAGAATACCAACGCGCCCTCAATTCATTTCTCACATCCATCCGCCGCGAATGCGCCGAGTCGCACTGCGATTACCGCTTCATCACCACCGACTCGCCACTCGAACCAATCCTGCGAGATTTTCTCACAGCGAGATTCATAAAATCCAAGCACTAAATCTTAAGCACGAAATCCGAAACGAAGAGATGGAAGAGCGGGAGCCTGCATACGATTTGGAAGAGCGCACTTTTCAATTTGCGCTTACGGTTCGATCATGCATCTCCGCGTCCCAATGGACGAGGACCCAATGGTCGGATTGCGATCAACTTTTGCGCTCATCCGGATCAGTCGCCGCAAACTACATCGAGGCCAACAACGCGGTTTCGAAACCAGACTTTCTTTTTCGCATCCGCATCGCAAAAAAAAGAAGCCAGCGAATCTAAACTCTGGCTGCGCCTGCTCGGCGAAACAGCGGAAAACGAATTCACCAAATCCACCCTGAGAACCCTTTTCAAAGAATCCGACGAACTGACACGCATCCTCGCCACTATTCTGCGTAATTCGAAATAGGGGGAAAAAGCAATAAATCTTAAGCACGAAATTTTAAACGAAGAGACATGAGAATTCGACCTGATAGCCAATTTCAAATCTATCTCATACCGGCACTCGCGCCATTCACCACAAAACCTCTCAATCACCGCTTCTTAATCTCGTTTCGAATTTTGTGCTTAAGATTTAAGCCTTCAACCTCTTCTCTTCGTTTAAAATTTCGTGCTTAAGATTTAGTGCTTAAATAATGCATTTCCTCTCCCCAGCACTTCTTTGGTTCCTGCTCGCCGCAGCCGTGCCGGTCGTGATCCATCTGGTCAACCGCAGGCGCCACAAAACCATTCAGTGGGCCGCGATGCAATTTCTGCTCAACGCCACTCGCCAGTACCGCGGCGAAAAAAAACTGCGCCACATTGCGATTCTCACCTGCCGCGCTTTGGGCATTACTGCCCTCGCCATCGCCGCCGCCCGACCGGTCATTTCCGAAATCACCGGCTGGGGAAGCGGATCGATCAACACGGTCGCCCTCATCCTCGATCGCTCGGCATCGATGGAAATCGAAACCGCACCCAACCAATCACGCCGCGAAAGCGCATTGGAAAAAATTTCCACCTCCATCAAAAATCTCGGCAACCCGCGACTGATGCTTGTCGACAGCGCCAGCGGCGAACTGCAGGAAATTTCCTCGCCAGAACTTCTCCCCACCCTCTCGTCCACCGCAGCAACCGACACGGCCGCGGACATCCCCGCCCTCCTCAACCGCGCCGTCGCATTTCTTTCCGATGTCACCGGCCGATCTGAAATCTGGATCGCCTCCGACCTCCAAACCAGCAACTGGCTACCATCCGACGACCGCTGGAATACCATCCGCTCGACGATAGCCACACTACCCGAAGCACCGACGATTCGCGTGCTTTCAGTGGCCAACCCAAGCAGCCCCAACGCCGCCATCCGCATCACCGAATCTCGCCGCGTGGGCGATGAACTTTTGCTCGATGTGGAGATCCATCGCGACACCGCCAACAAGGACGCACCCACATCACTCACCACCCACCTCAACGGATCCAACGCCAGCGAAAGCATCACGACCACCGGCGCACTCGCACGCTTTCAAAAGCGCATCGCATTGCCCAACTCCCAATCCAAGGGCCACGGCTGGCTCTCGCTTGGCGCCGATGCCAACCCGCGCGACAACACCGCCTACTTCGTCTATGGCCCTTCACGCAAAGCCGTGTCACTGGTCGTGGCCGCACCCGGCGAATCCGCCGACTACCTCGCGCTCGCCGCCGCACCACCGGGCATGAACATGGAAGCGCCCATCGCTTCCCCGGATCAAGCTGCGCAAAAAATTTCCCCCGAACTCGCCGCCGTCCTCTGGGCCGCGCCACTGCCCGACGGCGCCGCCGCCGAAGCCATGCGTCGCTTCCTCGTCTCCGGCGGTCATGTCTGCTTCTTCGCGCCAGGCACACATTCGGGCAACACCTTCAACAATCTCGGATGGAGCCAAACAACCATGGCACCCGCCGGGAAATTTTTCATCCTCAAGGAATGGAACCGCAGCGATGGCCCACTCCGCGACGGACTCGATGGATCGCCCATTGCCGCACAACGGCTCAAAGCCCTGCGCCGCCAAATCCCCGAAGGCGACGCCACCACCCTCGCCCGCTGGGAAGATGGCGAACCGGCCTTCGTGCGCCGCATCTTCGACCATGGCACCGCATGGCTGCTCGGCACCGTGCCGGATTATTCATGGTCCAACCTCGGCGATGCCGATGCCCTGCTGCCCCTCATCCAACGCATCATCAACGAAGGCAACGAACGCTTCCAAAATTCGCTCTCCACCACCATCGGCGCGGAAAATGCACGACCGCAAAATGCCCAAGCCCGCATCCGCATCAAAAGCCCCGGCGATGAACTCACTGCCGACGCCTTCCTCGCAGGGGTGGAAAAATCCGACAATGGCCTTCTCGCCATCAACCGACCGATGATCGAAGATGCGGCGGAGTCTTTAAACAACGACGCCATCAACTCATTGCTCGAAGGCACCCGCCACACGCTGCTCGACCAAGCCGGCAAGGATAGCGATGGCAAAGGCTCCGCCGAAGCGTGGCGCCTCTTTCTTTTTGCCATGCTATTCTTCCTCATCGCCGAAGCACTTCTTTGCCTCAACACCAAAGCACCGCGCACCGTGCACGCCACCGGCATTCCAAAACGCGGATGAATCATTTTCACGGACCTCTCACCTTGCTTCACTTCTCACCAACACCAGCAAGCATCTGGATCGGCATCGCCACTCTGATCCTTGCCGCGTCATTGTCACTCCTCGCCATCAAACGCTCGCCTCGACGCAAGCGCACGATCGCGCTCGAATGCCTGCGCATGATCGTCATCACCGCGGTCGTGATGATGCTCTGGCAACCTGAATGGCAAAAAACCCTGCACCCAAACACCAAACCGCAAATCGTGATCCTGCACGACGCGTCGAAATCGATGGAAACGATCGATGCCTCGATGCCCGCCACGCCAAACAGCGAAGCCAAAGTGGTCTCGCGCGCCGTACTGAGCTCCACCATGCTCTCATCCGAGCTCTGGAACCCGCTCGCCGCAGGCGGCAAAAATGATGTCCTGCGCATCCCCTTTGCCAAGGCCGCACCCGACACGATCGCCGGCACCGACATCGATGCAGCACTCAGCGACACACTCAAGCAACACGACAATCTCCGCGCCGTGATCATGCTCAGCGACGGCGACCACAACCTCGGTCAACCACCCATCGCCGCCGCACAAAAAATGCGCGTCCGCGGCATCCCGCTCTTCGCGATTCCAATCGGCAGCACCCAACGCATACCCGATATCGAGATCCTCACAGTCGCCGCGCCAAGCTATGGCATCGTCGGCGAAAATGTGCAGATCCCCTTCACGATTCGCTCATCACTCGACCGCGAAGTCCGCACGGTGATCCGCATGCGCGATGATAAAGGCAACGAGCAATCGAAAAACATCGTCATCCCACCGAATGTGGAAACCTACGACTCACTGCTCTGGCGAATCCGTAAAGAAGGCGCATCCACCCTCGAACTCTCACTCCCCGTCCACGAACGCGAACGCATCGCCATCAACAACACCCGCAAGTTTTCCATCGCCGGGCGCCCCGAAAAAATCCGCGTGCTCGTCGTCGAAAGCCTCCCGCGCTGGGAATATCGCTTTCTTCGCAACGCTCTATCACGCGACCCCGGCGTCGAACTCTCGTGTCTGCTCTTCCACCCGACCCTCGGGCCCGGTGGCGGACCCCACTACATTTCCTCTTTCCCATCAACACCCGAAGACCTCGCACCCTACGATGTGATTTTCCTCGGCGATGTCGGCATCGGCAACAATCAACTCACCAAGGAACAATGCACGCTCATCCGTGGGCTTGTCGAAAATCAAGCCTCCGGCGTGGTCTTCCTCCCTGGCAGCAAGGGCAACCAGTTTTCCCTGCTCGATACCGACCTCGCCGATCTGATGCCAGTCGTGCTCGACGACACACAGCGCAACGGCATCCGCGATCCGCTGGCAGCACCACTCACGCTTACTACTGAAGGCCGCTCGTCGTTGCTCACGCTCCTCGGCGAAAACGAAGAGGAAAACCCCGAAATCTGGCGACAACTTCCCGGCTTTCATTGGCACGCCTCCGTCATCAAAGCCAAAGCCGGCGCCGAGGTCCTCGCCGTCCATGGCAACAGCCGCAGCAAGTTTGGAGCCGCACCCCTGCTCGTCACGAAATCCGCTGGCAACGGCAAGGCCCTCTTCATGGGCATCGACTCGGCATGGCGTTGGCGGCGCGGCGTGGAAGACCTCTACCATTACCGCTTCTGGGGCCAAGTCGCACGCTGGATGTCCTACCAACGCAACATGGCCGCCGGCAAACGCGTGCGCGTGTTTTTCAACCCGGAACGCCCGCAACCCGGCGACACGGTCACCCTCAACGCCAACGCCTTCGAACCCGATGGCTCACCCCTGCGCGATGGCAGCGTGTCTGTCGACCTCACATCACCCGACGGACGTAGCCAACGCCTCAGCCTCGAGAAATTGGAATCGACATGGGGGTCCTTCAGCGGACGCTTCAAAGTCGACCAACCCGGCACCTGGAAACTCCGCGTCACCAACCACAACGACGAATCCAACCCGCTCGAAACCAGCCTCATCGCCCAAGGATCGGAAATCGAAAAAACCGGACAACCGGCACGCCCGGAAGTCCTCGAGGAAATTACCCGCATCACCCGCGGCAGCATCATCCAGCCCGATCAAATTCCCTCACTCATCAACGAAATCAACGCCCTCCCCCAACCGCGCCCCATCATCTCGCGCACCCCACTCTGGTCTCATTGGGCAACCCTCACCGCCCTCATCTCACTCCTCGCCACCTTCTGGACCGCCCGCAAAATCAGCGGCCAATTCTAAAAAAAGGGACCGCGGGCGTCCCGCCCGCAAAACTCTTCTCTTCTTCCTCTTCTTCTATTCTTCCTCTTCCTCTTGCCTCTGGATTCTTGAATCTTACTTCTCCACCCTCGCCATAATCCACAAAAGGTCGGCGACACGATTGAGAAAAATCCGCACCTCTTCCGGCACAGGCTCACCCGATTCATGCAAGGCCAGCACGCATCGCTCGGCGCGCCGCGACAGAGATCGCGCAAAATCCATTCCCGCTCGGGCCAAGCTCCCCTCCGCTCCCGGCCGCGCCCATCCGGTGTAGCGCACACCCATACCCTCAAATTTCCGCGCCTCGCCCTCGACCCATTCGACATCGGCAGCACCGATCAACGCATAACCCTTCTGACGATACCTCGCATCATCTTCAGGCAAAGTCGCAAGCTGACCCATCAAGCCCACCAAGCGCTCCTGCAAGGCATCGATCAGCCCGATCCAATGCTCGTCCGATGCCGCCGCGCGCGCCATTCCCAACGCCGCGTTCAACTCATCGACGCTGCCCAAGGCCTCAATCCTCGCCGAGGTCTTGGCGATCTTTTTGCCAAACAACAAATCGGTCTCGCCTGAGTCGCCGCGTCCGGTGATGATGCTCATGCACCAATCCATAACCCTCACGGATTTGCTTGTCCACCAGCGTTCGCCCTGATCCCCATTTCTCCCGCCATGAAACTTGCCCGACTCGGTGAAGGCCCGGAAATTTTCCACACCCTGCAAGGTGAAGGACCTTCCGTCGGTCTACCCGCCGTGTTCATTCGCGCCTCACGCTGCAACCTCCATTGCGTGTGGTGCGACACGGATCACACCTGGAACTTCGAAGGCACCCCATGGCCCCACGAAAAGGATGCCACTCCAGGCTACGCGAAACACCGCAAGTCTGAGGCCACCATCGAACTCACAACCACCGCGGCGGCCGACCTCATTCTTTCCTACCACTGCCCTCGCGTGGTGATCACCGGTGGCGAGCCGCTCCTCCAGGAAAATGATTTCCTCGAAATGATCACCCACATCCGCGAGCATCAACCCGACTACCTCTTCGAAGTGGAAACCAACGGCACCCGCACGCCCTCGCAAGATTTCGCTGCGGAAGTCGATCAATTCAATGTCTCGCCAAAACTCTCAAACTCCGGCGTGAAGCAGTCGCTGCGCCTAGTGCCCGACACGCTTCGCTTCTTCGCAAGCTCACCCAAGGCATGGTTCAAATTCGTCATCGCCGCCAAGGCCGATCTCGACGAAGTGCTCGCGCTTCAAAACGAGTTCTCCATTCCCGCCGCACGCATCCTGCTCATGCCCGAAGGCCGGACCAGCGCTGACCTCGACCAATCCGCCCCCGCCATCGCCGAACTCTGCCGCCAACACGGCTTCCGCTTCTGCGACCGCCTCCACATCCGCCTATGGGGAGACAAACGCGGGGTCTAATCGTGGTGGCGGTTTTCAACCGCCAAGCCCCTACAACCTCATCAGCCCCCAGCCTTGTTCCGAAGAAAATATTGCCGTTGGCTTAGAGCATGATAGCCTTGTTTCATGAAAAAACTCCAAGAGTTCAATGTCGTGATCGAGCAAGATGCCGATGGATATTTCATTGCCTCGGTCCCCGAGCTTCGCGGATGTCACACCCAAGCAAAGTCGCTCGATACACTCATGAAACGCATTCGAGAAGTGATCGAATTGTGCCTTGAGGATCTGGAAGATGGATTTGTTCCATCAACATTCGTGGGGGTGCAGCGAATCCGCATCTGATCATGCCGCGTCTACCCAGACTCAATGGCAGGGAACTGATTCAGATTCTCCGAAGTCACGGTTTCGAACTTGTGCGAACGCGAGGAAGTCACCATTCGATGCGGCACCCTGATGGAAGATACACCGTGGTTCCTGTTCATGTGGGTGAAACAATCGGCGTTGGCCTACTGATGAAAATTCTCAAGGATGCAGAGCTATCGAAGGACGATCTGAAAATGTAATTTCGTACAGGGCGCAAATTAAATAATCACCCGATTTTTCAGTCCGCCCAGACAAGACCAATCCAAAAAACCACCGGAGACGGTCTTTGCTTATGCTACCAATCGCCTCCGGCTGAGTTTCTATTCGACCGAAGTGTGATCCCACACTCGCTCGCAACATTCCGCTGGTCCCTCAACCCTGCACGGCATGCCAGAGGGACATCCTTTGACATGATCTCAACAAAGGAAAGGCATTCGCCCTCAAGGGCCTGGCAGCATGGAAACCGATGGAGAGGTTCCCGCTCGACGGGACGCCGTAGCCGCGGGACGAGGAGGCCAGGTCGCCGACGTTGGCGCTCCAAGAGCCCCCGCCATCGCCGAACTCTGCCGCCAACACGGCTTCCGCTTCTGCGACCGCCTCCACATCCGCCTATGGGGAGACAAACGCGGGGTTTGAGGATTAACACTTAGACTGCAATTACAAACAGCGTCCAGCACCCTTGCTGCCACAATATGACAGTAAGCGCCCCATATCCCGCACTTGGGCTTGCCATTTTTTGGGGGAGTGACTAAATCCTAGATGTGATCCTTCATGAATACTGGACAATGTTGACCGCAAACATCAGGGGTGTCCGGTTAACTGAGGAAATGAGATTTGCAAATGACACATAATGAACTTCTTACGAAAAATTATTGATGTCACGCATTTGAACTTCGGAACGGGATTTTCCAAGGTTTCGACCGATGAACACCGGTCGCTACGTCCTCTCTCAAATAATCGAATTCGTCGATCGCAAGACGCTTTCCAGACTCGTTGCCAGATATGGAGCGGAGGAGCGCGTCCGTCATTTCAAGTGCAGACAGCAGTTCATCTGCATGGTCTTCGCACAGATGACTTCCAGAGATGGTCTGCGCGACATCGCTACCTGTCTCAATGCTCGTCCCGAGACGCTCTATCACCTTGGCTTTTACGAACCGGTTGCCAAATCGACATTGGCCGAAGCCAACGAAAAAAGAGACTGGCGAATTTGGGAAGACCTCGCAAAGAACCTGATGCGCAAGGCAAGGCCTCTTTATGCGGGCGAGGATCTCGGTATCGATCTGGACGATACGATCTACGCGCTGGATTCCACGACGATCGACTTGTCGCTTACTTTGTTTCCTTGGGCGGACTTTCGTCAAACCAAGGCGGGCATCAAGATGCACACACAGATCGACCTGCGTGGCCCAATTCCGACTTGCATCAACATTACTGGGGCGAGACAGCACGACGTGGTATGGCTCGACAGTCTCTTTTTCGAAGCGGGGGCTTTCTATCTCATGGATCGCGGCTACATGGATTTCACGCGTCTGGCGCTGATTGCCTAAGCTGGGGCTTTCTTTGTCACCCGCGCAAAAACCAATCTTCAGTTCACGCGGCACTACTCGATGCCGGTGGATCGACTGACGGGATTGCGCAGCGACCATGTTGGAAAGCCGGCGCTTCAAAGGTCTCGCAAAGCCTTTCCGGTTTTGTTGCGGCGCATCAAATATGTGGATTTGGAGACCGGAAAGGAGTTCGTGTTTCTGACCAACAACTTGGAAATTCCGGCTTTGACGGTCGCCATGCTCTACAAGCTGCGCTGGCGCATCGAGTTGTTCTTTCGCTGGGTCAAAGGCCACTTGCGAATCAAACATTACTACGGCACGAGCCCCAACGCGGTGAAGACCCAGATCTGGATTGCGGTCTGCACCTATCTGATAATTGCGATCCTTCACAAGCAGCTCAAGCTGCCCGGAACTCTCCACAGAACTTTGCAGATTTTGAGCGTTCATCCTTTCGAGAAAGTCCCTCTAAATGAGCTACTTACGGAAACTAACCACAGAACTTTCATAAACTCTGATCCTAACCAATTGAATTTGTTCTAGTTACAACCGGACACTCGTGCGCAAACATATAAATCACAGACTTTTTTCATGCGAAAAAAACTCATTCGATACAACAACCAAAACAAGGCCCATGCACAGCAATGGAGCCTCGAATCAACCTGAGTTGGTATCACAGCGCTACAACCAATTCCACCATAGAAAAAATCAGCGAGGATCCCAACTTGAAGCCCAGCGCGAGAAAATCGATCAAGTCCTCACCCAAAGACTCCTATGGATTGGCTTCATCGTGCTGATCTTCGGATTTTTCATAATGATGCTCATCTTCAAATTGCAGCGCGAAGATAAAAAAATCATTCGGACATCTTCCACACTGGAGCCCGCCATATCACTCTCAGACTCCAAACCGATCATCTGGGATGGGCCGCAGCCAAACGAGGTAGCCGATCGGTTCCTCAAAGCCAGCTCTCACGAGGAAAGGTTGCGCTGGATACGCAAGCCCGAGCAGGCAGGACCCATCATGGAAAAATTTTTTACGGAAGGCGCAGGCAAGGATGAAAAAGTCATCAGCCAGAAGGTCATCAACTCCTCAGACGACGGCAACCTCATCATGGATCGCTACGAACTCACAATGAATGACGGCACTCCCCGCATGCTGTGCATTGTCCACTGCGATGGCCGGGCACTCGTCGACTTCGAATCCTACGCGCGATGCGGTAGCACCACATGGGACAAACTCCTATCCGGAAAAGTCAACAAGGCGGAAAAAATGAGGGTCTTCATTGCGAACAATAATTACTATAACTTTAGTTTTACTGATGAGGCCAAATGGATTTCGTTTGTGGCCAAGACCCCGGAACTTCCAAATTCAATATACCTCTACGGCAGCTCTGAGAATCAGGCATTGTTGGATCTGAAGAAATCAATCGGTACCGGCACCATGACATGCACAATATCGATCGAAGCCACCAATGAGGGAACCCCCCGCCGTCAGTTCATCCTTTCCAAATTGACCGCAACGGACTGGGTCACTCCCTGAGCAATTTATCTGCCCCACTGCGAGTCCCGCATACGTCGCCTAGCCTGACCCCATGATCATGTGGGGAGGGTGCCTTTCGGGAAAAATTACTCAAAATTCATTTTTTTTTGAGTCTGTACCTACAAATGTCCTACCCCTCCTGTTAACTTGGGTCCACTTATGAACCCAAACCATACTGAAATCGCATTCATCCTCGACCGCTCGGGCTCCATGGCATCGATGGTCGAGCCCGCCATCGCAGGCTTCAACAGCCTCCTCGCCGAACAACAAGCACTCCCCGGCAGCGCACGCTTCAGCCTCGTGCTTTTTGATGATCACTACGAGGTCCCTGTTTCTTCGATGCCGATCGCCGAGGTGCTGCCACTCAATACCAGTACCTATCAACCCCGCGGCTCCACCGCCTTGCTCGACGCGATCGGCCGCACCATCGACGAACTCGGTGCCAGGCTCGCCAACACCCCGGAATCGGAGCGACCCGGCCAAGTGCTCGTCGCCATCCTCACCGACGGCGAGGAAAACGCCTCGCGGCAATTCACTTGGAAGGACATCTCCGATCGCATCCGCCATCAGACCGATGTCTACCAGTGGCGCTTCCTCTTCCTCGGCGCCAATCAGGACGCCATCGCAACTGCCTCGCGGATGAGTATTCGCGTCGAGGATTCGGCCAATTTCTCGATGGACGAGGATTCGTACAACTCGGGCAAGTCGGCCCTCAACCGCAAGATGAAGGCTCTCCGCAAACACGCGCAAGGCATCCGCGACGCGGAAACGATGAGCGACATGAACCACAGCCTCGAAAAACTCCGCATGATGGAGGAAGCCCTGCGTAAAAGCAAAAAATCCTAAGGCGAGTGCTTCAGCGCAATCTCGACACCCGCATTCTCTCCGCCACGATCAAGGCGTGAAAACGCCGGAAGTCGCCATCACGCTCGGCAGATGAAAGCAGATACTGGTACTTCGGCCAGTGCTTCATCTCGCCGAGTGCGTTCCTCATGCGCAGCTCAATCACCTCATCCGCATCCGTGCCGCGCGCCGACAACCTCGCGCGCAATTCTTCCTCGCTCGGCGGCATGACAAATAGATCGACAAAACTACGGCGAATCTCCGCCTGCTCGCAGGCCCGCACCTGATCCGCACCTTGCACATCGATGTCCATCACGACATCCACTCCCGATTCGAGATACGAAAGCACCTCGGACTTGAGCGATCCGTAAAAATTCCCATGCACGGTCGCGTGCTCCAAAAAATCCCCGGCATCCAAACGCTTTTGGAAATCGGCCCGATCAAGAAAGTGATAGTCACGGCCATTGACCTCACCCGGCCGCGGCTCACGCGTCGTGCAGGAAATCGAATAATGGACCTCACCCATCTCCGCCATTTTTCGGCACAGGGTGGTTTTTCCCGAGCCCGATGGACCCGATACAACGAGTAAAATTCCGAAGCGTCCGGACATGCCAGTCATGATGCCCATGCCCGCGCCGCTGGCAATCCGCGAGTGACCGAAACTTCAGCGCCGGCACTTCTCAAGCAAATCACCAAGAAAGCGCGTGATATCCACCAGTGCGTCCCGGTACTCAGAGTCTCCCAGCGGCGCAAGATCCGCACGGCAGCACTCAAGCAAATCCAGCGCAACCTCCACCGCCGACTCGATCGAAGCATCGTATCCGTCCACGCCCAAGAGCTCCGGCAGATCGAGCGACTCGTGATCGCTGATCCGCTGCGCCAGCATCGCACGCTGCGACTCGCTCGCGGTCTCGAGCAAATTCAAAATCGGCAAGGTCAGCTTCCCCTTCACCAAATCGGTGCGCAAAGTTTTGCCCACCACTTCCTCGGACCCGACCAAATCAAGGCAGTCGTCGTAAATCTGATACGCGGTTCCCAAGCGCATTCCGTAATCGTAAAGACGATCCGCATCCGACGCGCTCATTCCAGACAGCGTAGCAGCCAAACCACTAGAAGCCGCAAACAAGGCGCCGGTTTTCATGCCGATGACCTTGAAATAATCATCCTTGGTAAAAGTGGTATCAAAGCGCCGCTGCGTTTGGATGATCTCACCCTGGCACACTTCCCGCGCCGCCTTGCCGACCTTGCGGCAAATTTCGATGCTATTGAAATCCGTAGCCAGCGTCAGCGCGTGCGAAAACAGGGCATCACCCAACAACACCGCCAATGAGTCACCCCACTTGGCATTCGCGGTCGGCACCATCCGCCTCGTCACGGCATCGTCGATGATGTCGTCGTGCACCAGCGTCGCCATGTGGATCAATTCAAAGATCACACCGAGCTTGATATGATCATCATTCACGCCGCCTGCCGCACCGCCGATCAAAATCGAGAGTGCCGGCCGGATCCGTTTGCCCGAAGTGTTGCACACATAGGCAATGTACGGCTCGATCGCCGAATCAAAGCCGCGCACTTGCTCGCGGATCTGGACCTCCACCCGCTCCAAATGCGGGCGGACCAATTCAAAGGGAAAAAGATTTCCGCCGGAAGGCGTCGCGTCGGTGGCCATGCTTCAGTGCCGCGAGCAAGCCACAATCCCGCCACATCCGCAATGCGGATCTTGCCACACAACGCGGAAAATCCCCAATCGACTTGCCGTAGAATTACCCGCCGCGCTACACTCGCCCATTCCCATGAACATTGAGCCGATCGCCACGGTCAGTACCTGCTTCGGCAGCAAATTCGCCACCCCGCGTCAACCCGGCCTCTGCCCGAGCGCATGGGGCGAGCTGATTTTTCACCCACCCTACCGCAATGCGGATTCCATCCGCGGCCTCGAGGGATTTTCGCACCTCTGGCTCATTTTCGGATTTCACGAAACAATCGAGCAAGGTTGGAAACCCACCGTGCGCCCACCCCGCCTCGGTGGCAACGAACGCATCGGCGTCTTCGCCAGCCGCTCAACCTTTCGACCCAACGGCCTCGGCCTTTCGTTGGTGGCACTCGAAGGTATCGACACCACCTCGCCCCACAGCCCCATCCTCAAACTCGGCGGCGTCGACCTGATCGATGGCACCCCCATCTACGATATTAAACCCTACCTCCCTTACGCCGAATCAATCCCCAAGGCCTGCTCCGGCTTCGCCCAAGAGGAAATCCCAAGACTGAAAGTGGAAATCGAAGAGAGCGCCCAATCCGATTTCAAAAAACTCCCCACCCGCGCGCAAAATCTCATCGTCGAAGCACTCTCACTCGACCCACGCCCCGCCGTGCAATCCCATCAACAAGACCGCACCTTCGGCGCTATCATCTGCAGCAAAAATGTGCGCTTCACCATCAAGGAGAGCACCTGCCTGATTGTTGATATTACTGACGCCTCCATCTGAATATAAATCCAAACGCAGAACAACACTCTGGATCGAAGACCCCAATCCCACGCAACGATCTACTCAGTCAATGATCCGCCGCATCGGGATCATATTGGAATACTCAAAGCCCTGCTTTTTGAAGAATTCCTGCGACTCGGCACTGATCCGGTCGGTTAGCAGCGTGATGCGTTTGAAGTTTTTCTTTTTGGCGAAATCGACGACATAATCGACCAGCATCGCACCATAACCCTGACCCCGGTGATCGGGATGGATTACCACATCCTCAAGCAAAATCACAAAGCCACCGCGCGCGGTGGAAATCGTGAAAAGCAAATTCACCATGCCAAAGATCCGATCCTTGTTGCGCACCACAAAGATGCGACCGCGGCTCGGTTGCTCAAGGATCAACCTCAAGCCCCGCTCCTGCAGCGTGCGATCCGGCGAAAAATCACCCGAACGCGAAAACAACTCCATCACCAACTCGGTCAGCGCCGGCAGGTCCTCGATCGTCGCAGGCTCAACCCGCGGCGGATCCTCGACCTCACCATTTTTTCCCAATGCCATGTTCGTGCTCACAGGGGATTTCACGCACATTTTCGCGCCAAAAGCACGCATTTTCCCACAGCCCCGCGCGTCAGGTTCAATCAGCGCCCGGGCGAAGATCGGGCCGCATGACCCGCGTCCTCTGCTCGGCCTGCTCTTCTTTCCACTGGCGGATCCGCTCGTGATGCCCGGAAACCAGCACCTCTGGCACCTTCATCCCACGGAAGTCCAAGGGCTTAGTGTAGCATGGCGCCTCCAACAAATCCGGCTGCGAAAATGATTCATCCTGCGCCGAACGCTCATCACCCAAGGCCCCAGGCAAGAGCCGTATCACCGCATCACACAGCACCGCCGCCGCCAAGGCACCATTGGTGAGAATGTAATCCCCAATGGAAATTTCATCGTCCACCAAGGCCTCGATCACCCGCTGATCCACCCCTTCATAGTGACCGCACAAAATCAACAGATGCTCCTCGCCCGCAAGTTCGCGCGCCACCGCCTGCTTGAAAGGCCTGCCTTGAGGTGTCATCAAAATCACGCGTGTCTTCGCCCCCCTCAATGCCTCCACCGCCGCAAACAGGGGCTCCGGCCGCAACACCATTCCCTGCCCGCCACCACAAGGCGCCTCATCCACACGCCGGTGCTTGTCCTCCGACCAATCTCTCAACTGGTGCCCCACCACCTCGACCAAGCCCGCCGCACGCGTACGCTGGATGATCGAATCACTCAATGGCGCCATGGCCACCTCGGGAAAAAGTGTCACGATGTCGATTCGCATGACCCACCCTAACCGCGACCGATCGCTTGCCAACCATCTTCGCTTGATGAGTGATGCGAATTTTTTAAAATTTCACCACGCAAGCCTTTCAAAAAAACCCTATTTTTTAAGTGTAAAAAATTATTCGGAGGCTTGACATCGCCGAGCGTTTCCAGCATTTCAAACGCATGGCAACCAAAGCTACCACCGTTAAAGACAAGTACTCGAAGACCCAGATCGTCGACAGCATCGCAACCAGCACCGAGCTCAGCCGCAAGCAAGTGGCTTCGGTTCTCGAAGCGCTTACCGGCGTGATCGAAGGTCACATCAAGAAAAACGCTGTTGGAGAATTCGTTCTCCCCGGCCTTCTCAAGGTCACCACCGTTCGCAAGCCTGCCGTCAAGGCACGCAAGGGCATCAACCCCTTCACCAAGGAAGAAGTGATGTTCAAGGCCAAGCCAGCCACCACCGTGGTTCGCATCCGTCCGCTCAAGAAGCTCAAGGACATGGCTCTCTGATTCCCATCGCGGCGCATGCACGGCATGCACCGATGAACAAAAAAAGCCTTTCCGGTCATTCCGGAAAGGCTTTTTCTTTTGGCTCAAACCCCGGATGCGAATGCTCAAAAAAGGATTTTTTGCATCCCCACGCGGATAGGGCTTTAACCTCTGCCGGGGATGGTTCATGGTCTGCCGGTCATGCGTTTCTCCGGCACCCACACCGCTCTGATCACTCCATTTCGCGACGGCTCCATTGATGTCCCGGCCTTCGAGGCCCTCATCGAACGGCAAATCGCCGCCGGCATCGACGGCATCGTGCCAGTCGGCACCACCGGCGAGTCACCAACTCTCGATACGAAGGAACACCTCGAAGCAATCCGCCTCGCCGTGAAGTTTGCCGCAGGCCGCTGCGAAGTGATCGCCGGCACCGGCGCCAACGCTACCAGCGAAGCAATCGAACTCACCAAAGAGGCGGAAAAAATCGGCGTCACCGGCTCACTGCAAGTCTGCCCGTATTACAACAAACCCTCGCAGGAAGGCCTCTACCAGCACTTCAAAACCATCGCGCGCGAAACGAGCCTGCCCATCATGCTCTATAGCGTGCCCGGACGCTCGGTCGTGGAAATTTCTCCTGAAACCACCGCCCGACTCGCTGCCGATTGCCCGAATGTGATCGCGATCAAGGAAGCCGGCGGCTCGGTCGATCGCATCAACCAACTCGTCCAAGCAGTGCCGGAGAATTTCACCATCCTCAGCGGTGATGACCCACTCACGCTGCCCTTCATCTCATGCGGTGCCACCGGTCTGGTGTCGGTCGCCGCCAATATCATCCCCGATGTCATGGCACGCCTCGTCCACGCCTGCCTCAACGGTTTCTTCGACGAAGCACTCGAGCTACAGAAAAAATACTACCCGCTCATGCACGGCCTGATGACACTCGACGTGAACCCGGTGCCGATCAAATCCGCCGTCGCCCTCCAAGGCCACTGCTCGCCCGAGCTTCGCTTGCCACTCGCACCTCTCACCTCCGAGGCCTCGGCCAAGCTCCGCGCGCTGCTCGATTCGTACAATCTCCTCCCCTGATTTTTTCCACACACCTACCAACTCAATCACACACCCCCATGGCCAAACTCTTCATTCCAGGACCCATCGATGTTTCCAAAGAAACCTTCGCCGCCATGAGCCAGCCGATGATCGGTCACCGCGGCGCTGAATTCGAAGCCCTCTACGCATCGACCCAACCGGTGCTTAAGCAACTCGCCGGTACCAGCCGCCCGTTTTTCCTTTCAACCTCCTCCGCATGGGGCGTGATGGAAGCCTCGCTGCGCAACCTCTGCGCGAAAAAAGCCCTCACGCTTTGCTGCGGTGCCTTCTCCGATAAGTGGTTCGATGTCGCCAACAAAATGGGCATCGCCGCCGAAAAAATCCAAGTCGAGTGGGGCGAAGCAATCTCGCCCGAAGCCGTCCGCGCGAAACTTGAGGAAGGCGGATTCGATCTCGTCACGCTCATCCACAACGAAACCTCCACCGGTGTGCTCAACGACCTCGCCGGCATCGCCAAAGTGGTTAAATCCTTCCCCGGCGTTCTACTGGTGGTCGACTCGGTCTCATCATTCTCCGCCGTGCCGATCAACATGGATGCGCTCGGCATCGATGTTCTGCTCGCCGGCGTGCAAAAGGCCCTCGCCCTGCCACCAGGCCTCACGGTGTTCTCCTGCTCGGAGGCCGCCATCGAACGCGCGAAAAGCATGCCCAACCGCGGCTACTATTTCGACTTCATCGAATTCGCGAAAAACGCCGAAAAAAACAATACACCATCGACGCCTGCCATCTCGCTGATCTTCGGACTCCAACACATCCTCAGCGTGATCGAAAACGAAGGCGTCGATAAACGCTTCGCACGCCACAAGAAAAACAACGCGATGATCCACGAGTGGGCCGCGCGCCACGACTTCAAGCACTTCGCTCCCGAAGGCAATCGCTCAGTGTCCCTCAGCTGCTTCCACACGCCACCCGGCTTCGACCAATCGGCCTTCATCAAGACCCTCAAGTCCAAGCACAGCTTCGTCATCAACGGCGGCTACGGCAAGATCAAAGGCCTCACCTTCCGCATCTCCAACATGGGCAACGAAACCCCCGAGACCATGCAGGAGCTCATCGACGCGATGAACGATGTCCTAGGCTAAGCCTCCGTGGCGGTGGTTTCCCACCGCCAAGCCCCTCCTCTTCAAAAACCCTCCCACCGTAACGGACCTTTTGGAAAAAGGTCCCTGCCCGTTCATAACTACATCTTCTCCGCGACCCTCAGCGACCTCAGCGGCTTTGCGGTAAACTCTTCCTCACTCCATCATCTCCTCGATCCGCTTTTCCGACACCTTTGCCGGGCAGGGCAGATCGGGCGCGAAGATCGCCACGCGCCAATCCTCGAGCATCCAACCGATCTCCCACAGCGCAGGATTCTGCGGATCCTTTTTCCATCGCTCATGCCACAGCTCCCAAAGCCGGCGCACGCGTTGCATTTTTTCGAGATCCTTGGCCAATGGCAGTGACTTGATCCGCCCCAACCGCGAGCGGATCGCCTTGAGCCGACGCGGATAATCGCGCAGTCCCCCGAAGCCGGCACGCCACGCGAAACGCTCGCGCATCAACCACCCGAGCTGTTCATCAAGATCAGCTGCCACCACACCAAGGTTGCGATCGGCGCGGTGCCCATCGATCCATGCGCGAATCCCGACCAGAGCTTCGACCACTTCGTCGAGCGTCGCACCAATGACCTTGGCAGCATCAAACCAATGACCTCTTCGCGATTTTCCGAGCTCGCGAAATTCATCCGGCGATCGCGGGAAACTGCCACCGACCACACCTTCGGCAGCGAGCAAAATCAAATCGTCAATCGCCGTGCCGCCTACACCGAGCCGCGGCAACTCGACCTTCGTCATCAGGCCGATCGGAAATTTCTTCCGCAAGTGATCCACCTCGCCCGCGTGTGCGATGCACAGCAATCGCGCACCACCCGCACGATGCGACTCACGCGCTTCGGCCTCGCTCACAAATGCCCGCACGCCGACACTGCCTTTTTCATCAACCAAGGCCGGATACGCAAATCCACCGGGCGTCGCCACCCGCTCGGGCAGTTTCTCCCCATCCCAACTGCTCATGCCACTGCGTTCAAGATCCTCATTCGCCGCCGCTTCAAATCGCTGCCTCATCCGCTCGCCAAGTCGCAACTTCAGCTCCGCCACATCGGCCCCAAGCGCCAACTCCTCACTCTCATCATCGCAGACCCACACCTTCGTCACCAGATGATCAGGCAAGCGCGAAAAATCATACGCATCCTGCGGCACATCGACACCAAGCCGCTCAAGGATGAAGCCAGAAAGCACCACTCCGATCGCCCCATCCTTCGGCGCAAAGGCCCACAGTTCCACAAAGGCATCCGCCAGCGATGCAATCGGCTGGCAAACACGCCGGTAATCCTTCGGCAGCGATCGCAGGATCAACTCAACCCGCTCGCGCAAATGACCATCCACACCCCATGCCGGCAACCACTCGGGCAACTTCGGCAGTTGATCTACATGCACCCCGATCGTCACCCCATCATCGCGCTCGCCCGGCGCTGTGCGGTAATAGACCGTATAGCTTTCACCCTCATGCAAAATTTCATCGGGAAATCCATCGACTCCATGGTTTTGCAATTGCTCGTCGACCATCGCCCGCAGCCCAGCGATCAAGGCCTCCTCGTGCTGCGACAACCACTTGTGAAATGCCGCCGCCGTGTGCACTTCCTGCGGGATGTGCTCTTCGCAATACGCCACCACCGCATCCTCATCCCACACACCCGCCGGTCGACGCAACTTGTCCTCGATCGTACCGACCTCCTCACGCAGCTCATCAATGAAATCGAGAAACTTACCACGCTTGCCCAAACCACCGCCCAACAAGCCCTCGCGAACAAAAACCGCATGCGCGAGCTTCGCGTCGACTCTTCCATAATGCACTCGACGACCCATCACCACCGCCAAGCCACCGCACACCACACGCTCCTTGCCATACACCGCGCCCTGAGCCTCATCCCAACGCGCCTCACCATAAACGCTGCGACACAAATGCGGTGCCACCTGCTCGACCCACTCGGGATCAATCCGCGCCACGCGCCGCGCCCACAAACGCGAAGTCTCCACCAACTCCATCGCCACCACCCACTCCCAGCGCTTCGGCGCAGCAAACAATCCCGATCCCGGAAACACCGCAAAAAATCCTCCCGACGCACTGCGATAGGCTTTGTTCTCACGATCCCACAATCCGAACTGCCGCGGCACGCCCGCCAACAATGATCGATGGATCGAAGCATAAGGATACTCATTCCCCGCCGCATGCGCACCATCACCGCGCTTCAAATGCGCCGACTCAGCATCCGCCAACTCGTCCACGACATTCGACCACTCGATCACACGCCGCATGTTGAGATACGACGCCGCCGCAAATTTCCTCAACGCATTACGCCGCCATTTTCCACGCTCATCACGGAATGGCTGAAGCGCATTCCACATCCGCAAAATTCCGATGAAGTCACTCTCCGCATCCTTCCACGCGGCATGCGCCTCATCGGCCTCGCGCGCTTTTTCCGCAGGCCTCTCACGCGGATCGTTCGATTCCAAAAATCCAATGATCGGTAAAATTTCCGCCAGGCAATGTTCCTTGCGCGCTTCAATGATCATCCTCGCCAACCTCGGATCAACCGGCATCCGCGCCATCTCACGTCCATACGCGGTGAGCCTCCTCTCACGATCGAGCGCGCCGACATCACGCAGAGTGCGATACCCCTCGGCAACAGCCTTCGGCGATGGAGCATCAAGAAACGGAAACTCATCGATCTCCGGCAAGCCCAGTGATTTCATCCGCAAAATCACACCAGCCAAAGAACTGCGGCGAATCTCGGGATCGGTGAACTCCGCCCGCTCCTCAAGCTCCAGCTCCTCATACAACCTCACGCAAACCCCATCGCGCACTCGCCCGCAGCGGCCTTTTCTCTGACGCGCACTCGCCCGACTCACCGGCTCGACCAACAAACGCTGTACACCCTTGCCCGGACTCCAACGACTCACCCGCGCCACACCGGTATCAATGACACATGCGATGCGCGGAATCGTCAGCGATGTCTCCGCCACATTGGTCGCAAGGATCAGGCGCCGCAATCTGCCCGGTTGAAACACGCGCTGCTGATCCGCAAGACCAAGCCGCGCAAACAACGGCAGCACTTCAGTGTCGCGAAATTTCCTTCCCTCGAGCACCTCGGCGCACTCGCGAATCTCGCGCTCACCCGGCAAAAACACCAACACATCCCCACGCGGATCCACCCCACCCAACCACTCAACCGCACGCGCGACATGCTGCGGCATTTCCTCGTCATCTGACGGCGGCAGGAAAAACTCCGACACGGGAAACATCCTCCCCGGTGCTTCAATCACCGGCGCCGCCACACCATCGATCGTGAAAAATTCCGCAAACGATCCTGCATCGAGCGTCGCCGATGAAATAACCAACTTCAAATCCGCGCGCGTTTGCAGAAGGTTTTTCAAATACCCCAAAAGGAAATCGATGTTGAGCGATCGCTCATGCGCCTCGTCGAGAATCAATGCCCCATACTGACGCAACTGCGGATCCCCCTGCGTCTCGGCAAGTAGGATGCCATCGGTCATGAACTTGATGAGCGTATCCTTGCAAAGCTTCTCATCAAAGCGCACCTGATAACCCACCATCCCGCCAAGTGGCATCTTCAACTCTTCCGCCACACGCCCCGCCACACTCACCGCCGCGATCCGCCGCGGCTGCGTGCAACCCACCCGCCCGCCCTCCGGCCCCAAGGCCTCGGCGACCATCTTCGGCAACTGCGTGGTCTTGCCCGACCCAGTGTCGCTCACCACGACCACCACACGATGCCTACGCAACGCGGCAAAGATCTCCTCCCGGTGTGCAACCACCGGCAGTTCCTGCGGATAATTCCATGAGCCCGAAAATTCCATACTGCCAATCCTTGCACGAAGCATCCCATGCACCGCCGCCCCATTTCAATCCAAGCCACCCCCATGGCCAATGCGAAAAAAACCACCCCCAATACCATGGTGGACGCCAATGCGCCAAACCGCTTGAATCACAGCCAAGCCACGATGGACACACTCGCCGACCTCTTGGAAAAAAATCGCAACTGGGCCGCATCAGTGCGCTCCGAAGACCCTTCTTTCTTTTCCGAACTCGCCAACCAGCAATCACCCCAGTACCTCTGGATCGGTTGCTCGGACAGCCGCGTGCCCGCCAACCAAATCACCGGCCTCGCACCCGGCGAAGTCTTCGTCCACCGCAATGTCGCCAATGTCGTCGCCGAAACCGATTTCAACCTGCTCGCTGTCCTGCAATACGCGGTCGATGTCCTCAAGGTGCGCCATGTGATCGTCTGCGGCCACTACGGCTGCGGTGGCGTGATCGCCGCCCTCGAAAACTTCCGCCACGGGATCATCGACAACTGGCTCTCCGGCATCCGCAACCTCCACCGCGCCCACCGGGATGAACTCGACGCCCTCCCGCCCCAAGCCGCCGCCGACCGACTCTGCGAACTCAATGTGCTCGCCCAAGCCCGCCATGTTGCTCGCACCACCATCGTCGAAGACGCCTGGGACCGCGGCCAACAAATCTCCATCCACAGCTGGATCTACCGCCTCGACAACGGCATCATCAAACCCCTCGCCCCACACATGGGCAAAAAACTCAACGACTGGAACGCCCAGCTCGATTGAGTTGAGAAAAAAGACAGAAGACTTTGAGACGGAAGACAGAAGAAAAAATGCCGCTTCTTCATCTTCCTCCCACTTCGATGTTCAGTGTTCGATCTCCTCTTCATCTTCTGTCTTCCGTCTCCAAGTCTTCTGTCTTCCCCAAACTTCCCCCTTGCTATCCTGCCGATCCGTGGCACTTTGAATCCGACCCTGCGTCAGGGGGCGTCCCGGCTTCGACGGGATGTTCGATGCGCTGGTTGCATGTGGAGGTTGATCGGCTGGCCTCCTAAAAAGCCGTTCAAACAAACAAATGCAGACTCTAACGAGCTCGCACTGGCTGCTTAATTGATGGCCACGTCAGAACCCCGACGCCTTCTGGGGGGGATGGCGAAACTTAGAAGGCTGGACAAAAAGCCGGGGCACCGGGCTTGAGTCGAGATCCAACAGGTTTCTAGGAAAGGCAACGCCGCAAGCGGGCCCAGCCTCTCCGAAACTCCAGACCGCCTGCTAAACATGTAGATACCATCGCTGAAGGCATCTCGGACAGGGGTTCGACTCCCCTCGCCTCCACCAACCTTCTCATCTTCCAAACAGGACAAGCGTCCAGCGCTACCATGCACATGGTAGCGCGAGGTAGCATTTTTCGACCCCGATTTGGGGCAATTTGGTGCCATTTCTTGCAACTCGCCACTGATGAGGAAAGGCTGAAGAAATTCAAAAATCCCTTGTTTTCAAGCGGATTGCAGCGTTTTTTTGAGTGGTGGTCCCGCCAGGAATCGAACCTGGACCTACGGCTTCGGAGGCCATCGTCCTATCCATTGGACCACGGGACCATTGACGCGCATGCGGCAGAACCCATCCTAATGCGCCGCATGAGGGCTTGGCAAGATTAAGCGAAGCGATCCGCCAATTCGCGGAGATCACTCGGCCTCAGAACCGGCCTCACCGCCATAAAAACTTTTGATGTAACCGTACTCAACCAAGGTGTCCTGCCATGGCGCGAGGACATTGGGATCCTGGAAAATCCGGCTTGCGATGGCCAACCACTCTTCAGCTTTGACGAGGTTGTTCACCTCATACTCAAGCGCCGCTTTGGCATAGTAGTGATATGGCGAATCATCGAGGAAATCATACTTCTCCGAGAGAATCATCACCTCGTCCTTTTTGCCCAACTTGTTCTTGCAAAGCATGATCTTGAACTCAATGAGGCGACTCAATGCGATGTTGTCTTGGGAAATATCCTTGATCACCTTTTCAAAAATATCGACAGCCTTCTGCCATTCGTGGGTCACAAAATACACCTCGCCGATGTTGAACTGAATGGACGGATTGTCCTTTGAAAGGCTCAGGGCGTTGTTGAAATCCACAAGCGCCTTGTCGAAGGCCCGCATTTCCACAAAGCAACTGGCGCGAAGATTATAGATCTCCGAGCTGTCCTTGAAGATGGCCTCGGCCTTCTGAAGTTGATCAAGCGTCTCGAAAATACGCTTCTGCTGAAATAGTCGGTTGGCTTCGTTAATATTCTTGATGAAGTCCTTGCGACGCTCCTCAGCGAGGTTGAGGAACTCCTTCTGATTTGACATCAACTCCTGGGGCAATGCTTGCCCATTCGCTTCAGCGGATTTCGGAGCAACCTCTGCGCCGGTAACAGTGGTTGACGGATTTTTGACATCGACACCTGGTTGTTCTTCAGCCGTGACGGACACAGCAGCGGCAAGGAGACTAAAAAGAGAAATATAAGTAGGTTTCATAGTTGCCTGAAACACCATCATAGCGAGCTCAAAGCCACACCGCAAGCCACAGCTGCAGGCAAAAGCGTATTTCCCAATGCTCTTTTGATCCGAAATTTCCTCTTGATCGGGTCCGCATCGCATGCTTTGTTCCCTCGAACACTGTTCAAAATCATGCACACTAACCTCACCCGCCGTCAAAACGACATTCTCGAGTATCTCAAAATGTCCCAACGCCGCAGCGGCCTGATGCCCTCCACGAGGGAGATTCAACACTATTTCGGATTCGCAAGCCAGACGGCCGCCATGAGCCACCTGCGCGCCCTCGAGCGCAAGGGTGTCATTCATCGCCTGCCAGGCAAGGCCCGCGCAGTAATTTTCCCCGACGAACTCGACCGCGGAGAAATCTGCGACATCCCGATCTACGGCAACATTGCCGCCGGCATGGCGCAGGATGTGACGCCCGAACGCGAGGGCTCGATCAGCATCGACGCCACCGCCCTTGGCATCCACCGCAACTCGAAAACCTTTGCCCTCAAAGTTCGTGGCGATTCCATGATCGATGCGCACATCTGCCATGGCGACACGGTTATTCTCGATCAACGCGAACCCCGCAAGGGGGACATCGTTGCCGCCTTGATCGACGGCGAAACCACCCTCAAGCGCTACCTCGTCGAACAAGGCCAACCCTTCCTCCGCGCGGAAAATCCAGACTACCCCGACCTCATCCCCGTCACCGATCTGGTCATCCAAGGCGTCCTCGTCGCACTGCTGCGCAACGCTGCTTGAAATAGGTGTAACTCAGCAAGAACCAACGACTCACACCAATGAATGGGAAGAAGGCTTTTTTCCCTTAAAGTGTTAGGTTGGATCGAATTGGATTGGATTGGATTGGCACTGGTTGATCAGGCAATACCACCGTGCCTATACTTCAATACTGGTGGGACGGCACGTGTGCGGTGCTCTCGTTGGTTGACCGCCCCACGTTGCACACTCAAGCAAACGCTTCGTGGCAAAATTGACAGCGCCAATGCAAATTGGTTTTAAGTTGTAGACAAAAATTGGCCCAACCTCCACTGTAATCATCAATTCGCGCCTCCCACCAGCCAGCTTACTTCAACGATCTGTGGGACATCCCCCAGCAAATGCACAAACTAGCTAACAAACTCTCAATCATTCGCTTCCGCATCGCCGCATTGCTGCTGCTCGTCAGAATGATGCTGTTGCTTGCAACCTTCTTGGTTTATGCCTTGTTTTTCCCAACCCAGCGTCAAGATCTCGCAATGATCGGGCTCATACTCGCAGGCTCCATCGCCGTGCTTCTCCCCATTCGCCTTGCGATTGCTTCCGAATGCAAGTGCCCACTCTGCCGTGTGCCCGTGCTATCGATAAAACGCTGCTCAAAAAACACGAATTCCAAAACCTTCCTCGGCAGCTGCCGACTCCGCATAGCACTCCAAATTCTTTTTAAAAACCGCTTCCGGTGCCCTTACTGCAACGAGACCACCGAGATAAGGTCTCGCCGTTGATTTCGCTGAAGGCCACTCCGCAGGATTGACAGCCCACCTGCGATGGTTTGTCGTGCGCGACATGCGCCTCCCACAAATCTTCCTGACCCTCACCGCAGGCTGTGTTTTCTCACTCCTACTCACCCTCAATGTACAAGCCGACAACACCATGATTGAAACTCCATCCGATGTGAAAGCCGCCCCAGCCGACGCCCACAAAACCGCGTCCGGCCTCTGCTCGAAAGTCCTCGAAAAAGGCAAAGGGAGCACCCACCCCGCTTCCACCGACACTGTGACCGTCCACTACTCGGGCTGGACCACCGATGGAAAGCTTTTCGACAGCTCGGTGAAGCGTGGTCAACCCGCAAGCTTCCCGCTCAACGGCGTGATCAAAGGCTGGACCGAAGGCTTGCAACTCATGGTCGAAGGCGAAAAACGCCGTTTCTGGATTCCCGCGAACCTCGCCTACGGCGAAAATCCCGGCGGCGGACGCCCCGGCGGATTGCTCGTTTTCGATGTCGAACTCCTCAGCATCAAAGCCGCACCGAAGCCGCCCGCCACTCCCGATGATGTCGCCGCAGCCCCCGCATCTGCCGAGAAAACCGAATCCGGCATCGCCTCGCGCGTTCTCGAAAAAGGCAAAGGCAGCACTCACCCGAAGGCCACCGATCAAGTCGAAGTTCACTACTCCGGCTGGACCACCGACGGAAAACTTTTCGATAGCTCGGTGATGCGCGGCGAGACGGTTGTCTTCCCGCTCAACCGCGTCATTCCCGGCTGGACGGAAGGCGTGCAATTGATGGTCGAAGGCGAAAAACGCCGACTCTGGATTCCAGCCAAACTCGCTTACGGCGAAAGCCCGCCGCCGGGTGCCCCCGCCGGCACGCTGGTCTTTGATGTGGAACTCATTCGGATCGTCAAATGATTCGCGCTCGGCTCATCACCGCATTGCTTGCGATGGCGCTCGCCCAAACGGCATGCGCCCCAAAGCCGCAACCACGCGGCGATGATAAGCCAGTCCACAGCCTCAACCAAACCACCAACCCGAAAGCCAAAACCAAAAAGCCGGTCCGCATGAACGGCCGAGGCGAGATTTCCTCGATCTCCCTCGAGGAAATGTTCGCACTCCAAGGCTCGGGCAATGCGCTGATCTTCGACGCAAGACCCGGCTATCTGTTCCATCTCGGCCACATCCCCGGCGCCGAGAGCCTGCCAAAATCCGATTGCGAAAACTCCATTGCCAAGATGGAAGATCGACTCAAGTCCGCCGTCACTGCCGGCAAGCCGATCATCGTCTACTGCTCGGGTCTCCTCTGCCCCGACGCACGCACGGTCGCCATCCACATTTCCGGCTACGGCCACCCGGCCAAAATTTTCTCAGGCGGATACGACGCATGGAAAAAAGCCGGACTCCCCACCGATTGATCAACCCCACATACCCAACACACCATGACCTCATTCAGCAATGTCACCGTCGATAGCAAAGCCAATGTCTACTTCGATGGCCGCGTCGTTTCCCATACCGTTCACTTCAACGACGGCTCACGCAAAACTCTCGGCCTGATCTACCCGGGCAAATTCCATTTCGGCACCGCCGCCCCTGAACGCATGGAAATCATCGCCGGCGAATGCGAAGTCGTGCTCGATGGCACCGACAAAAACCTCAATATCGAGGCCGGATCCGCATTCGACGTCGCCGGCAACAGCGGCTTCACCATCACCGTGAAAGACGGCATCTGCGAATACATCTGCTCGTTCATCCAGGACTGATGCCACGCACATCCGCGGCCCTGAAGCTTGCAAGCACGGTTGCCGCCGCGGCCTTGCTCACATCTTGCAGCCTGCGCCTGCCCACACAAAAAGTCCCCACCGCCAAAGCTCAGGTCCGCACCGCTGCCAAATCATTGCACGGCAAGGAGCCCGATGTGCTGGTGTGGATGGTCGCCGACAAATGGCACACCGGCCTCGTCTTCCCCTACGACTGGCTCATCGAATCCGGCTTCATCCCACCGGAAAATTTCGGCAAACCGAAGTTCGTCACGATGAGCTGGGGCAACACCGACGCCTACTCGCCCGAAGGCATCGGATCAACTTGGAACCTGCTGCGCGTCATCCTCACACCAACCCCGGCGGTGATGGAGCTGATCCCGTCAAATTGGGATGTCGCCGAGGTGATGCCCCATCAGCGCATCTGGCGCAAACTCACCCCACGGGACAAAGGCCCGGCCCTCGCCGATTTCCTCAACAAATGCTCGGTCACCGATGCCAAGGGTCGCCCCATCGTCGTACGTCCATCAAGCTGGGGAAAAGGCGTGCAACTCGAGTCCGCCCACCGCTACTTCATCCCGCGCGTCTGCAATGTCTGGACCGCCCAAGCGCTCGAAAACCTCGGCTGCGAAATCAATCCGATGCTCGGCCTCACCGCCAACAGCCTCATCCGCCAAGCGGAAAACCCACCCAACAACCTAGAGCTGATCTGGCCAGGCAAACGCTGAGGGCTCAAGCCAAGCCGTCGCGCGGAAATCTCGCCACTTCACCGTTGCTGGATCAGCCTGATCCAGGCCGTCCTTGAAGCGCCAAAGAATCCGCCACTTCTTCCCGCTCTTTCCTCACTTGAAACTGTATACTTGAAACTTGAAACTTCTCCCCCCTTCGGTTGACTCCACCGCCTGCCTCGACTAATCATGGCGGAGACATGGTTGATCAGATCCCGAAAATCATCGCCGCCATCACACTCCTCTGCATCGGCCACGCCGAGGCACAGCTCGCGGCATCACTGAAGATCACCAAAAAACAATACCTCGCCGGCGAACAGGTCCTGGCCGTGGTCACCATCACCAACCATGCCGGACGCGAGCTGGTCTTCCAAAGCGATGGACGCTTCCAGTGGCTCGACTTCTCCATCAAGAATAGCAACGGCACCACCGTGAACCCAAGAGGTCGCAAAATTTTCGGCCCAATGAAAATTGGCGCCGGCCAAACGCTCGCCCGCGAAGTCGACCTCACCCAACATTTTCAACTCACCGAACCGGGGAACTTTTCCGCCGCCGCCGTGATCCACCCGCCCGGCAGTACCACCGAAGGCACTTCGACCAACCGCGTGTTCTTCAGCCAATCGCCCGGACGCCCTTACTGGTCGCAAAAAGTAGGCATCCCCGGAAGAGCGGGCCAAACCCGCGAGTTTCGCATCCTCAACTTCAGCGGTGATACCAAGTCCCAACTCTACGCCCAGGTCCTCGACGGCCGCACCGGTGAATCAGTCCGCACCTTTCTGCTCGGCGACACACTCATGCTGCGCAAACCCAGCGCCACCATCGACCGCAACCAGCGCCTGCATGTGATGTTTCTCACCACCCCCACGATGTGGGCGCACTACGAAATCGACACCGATGGCCGCGTCGCAAGTCGCCAAATCCACCAACGCGGCGCAGTCGGCGACCCACAACTCATCACCATGGGCGATGGCAGCGTCAGCGTCGGTAACTCCATCCCCTACGACCTCAAAGCAGCCGCCGAAGCCCGCAAAAAAACCCGCAAAGCCTCGGATCGACCGGCCGGAACTTATTGAAATCGGCGGAAATTTTCAAAAAACCCCGTAAATACTGGCGTTTCGGACAATCCGCGACATTATGGGCTTTACAAATATTTGATTTTGTTAATTTTTCCTAATTATCAGACGTCCATAACATTCTCATGAAAACTTTGCACCGCCTCATTTTACTCGCCTTGCTGGCTTGCGGCATCAGCGGACTCAACGCTGCGGATTTCCGCACGGTTGTCATCGATGCCGGTCACGGCGGGCATGACGTCGGCGGTCAATGGGGCCGCGTCTACGAAAAGCATCTGGCACTCGACACGGCTGTTCGCCTCGAAAAACACCTCAAGCGCATGGGCTACCGCACGGTCATGACCCGCCGCGGCGATTATTTCCTCACCCTGCCCCAGCGCTGCCAAATCGCCAACCGCTACCGCAACGCAATCTTCGTAAGCGTTCACTTCAACTACACCTGGAAACAAGATGTCAGCGGCCTCGAGACTTTTTACTTCAACAACGAAGGACAAAAGATCGCCAACCATGTGCAAAACCGAATGATTCGCTACACGCGGTCTGTCGATCGTAACGAAAAATTCTCGCGCTTCTATGTGATCCGTAACACGAAAATGCCATCGATCCTCGTCGAGGGCGGCTTCGTCAGCAACGAGGCGGAACGCAATCGCATGAAGTCAGGTCGTTTCCGCGAAGCACTCGCCCGCGCGATCGCCGATGGCATCCAGCGCTACGATCGCGAGAGTTGATCGCCCCACCCCACCTACGGGGTTTTCCGCTTTTTTGAAACTGCAAGCCCGTACGGCATGCGGTAGCATTATGCTCATGGCCGCAGTCACCGTACAGGAAATGCGCGATGCCGAAACCCGCGCGATGGCATCAGGCTTGACCGAAGAGGAAATTCTCAATCACGCCGGCGAACAACTCGGTCACGCCCTGGCAAAATTTTTTCCCACACCCGGCAGCGCCATCGCCTATCTCGGCAAAGGCCATAACGCCGGCGATGCCTTGGTCGCACTCAAGATCCTGCGCGACACATACGGATGGAAAATCTCAACCCGCGCAGCATACCCGATCGATGCCTGCGCTCCGCTCACGCAGAAAAAATGGAACGAACTCGGCAACGCCGAAAATTTATCCGCCACACCCGATTGGCAAAATTACCATCGACCCTTGATTCTGTTAGACGGCCTGCTCGGCATCGGTGCCCAAGGCCCGATGCGCGAACCGCTGATCTCCATGGCCTGCGAAATGCGCCGACTGCGCGACAACGCCGGTGCCCGCATCGCCGCTGTCGACCTCCCCTCGGGCATCGATGCCGATAGCGGCACTGCCACGCCCGGCACGGTCACCGCCGACCTCACGCTGATGATCGGACTCGCAAAACGCGGCCTGCTGATGTCTCACGCGGCGACTTACACCGGCGCCCTGTCGCTTGTTCCCGTCGATTGCCTCAAGCACCCTCACCCGACCGATTTCGAACTCATCTGCCCGCAAACCCTGCACTTCGGGAAATCACCCCGACCTTTCGATTTCCACAAAGGCATGGCTGGCAGAGTCGCGATCCTCGCCGGTTCGACGACCTACCCCGGTGCCGCCGTTCTCGCCGCCATCGGCGCACTGCGTGGCGGCGCGGGACTGATCACGCTCCACACGCCCAAAGATGCCGCACCGCTCATCGCCGCACGCTGCCCGCCAGAAATCATCATCCGCCCCTACTCTTCACCGCTCGAGCTGCTAAATACCCGCTTCGACTCGCTCGTGATCGGCTGCGGCGTCGGCCATCCGGATCAACACACCGAGGCTGAAATCATCCGCCTCATCGCCGAAACCCGCGTGCCCACCGTCGTCGATGCCGACGCGCTCAACCTCATCGCCGCCAACTCACAAACCCACATCCTCGACGAGCGCCACCTGCTCACACCCCACCCGGGAGAATTTGCCCGACTCTTCCCCGAGCTCGCAAAAATTTCGCGCGAAGCGGCAGTCTCAAGCTTCATCGAAAACTCCAAGGCCATCCTGCTGCTCAAAGGTTCACGCAGCCTCATCGCAAAACGCGGCAACCCGATCCTTGCCAACTCCACTGGCACATCCGGCATGGCGACTGGAGGTCAAGGCGACCTGCTCTCCGGCATCATCGGCGCCCAACTCGCCGCCGGCCTCACACCCATCGAATCCGCCGCCCTCGGCGCATGGCTCTGCGGCCGAGCCTCCGAAATCGCCATCCATTCGCACTCACAGTCCGAGCAATCCCTCAGCCCCAGCGACACGGCAAACCATCTCGGCCATGCCTTCATCGACTGGCATGGCTCGCAGCGTTGATCTGCTCTCTCCAAAGAAAAAACCAGTGACCCGTTGCCGGGCCACTGGTCCACAAAACACAATGAATAAGCAGTAAATCAGTTGACTGCCACCGCCGAGGATCCGGTCTCACCGGTACGGATGCGGATGGCTTGCTCGACCGAGGAGACAAAGACTTTGCCGTCGCCGATCTTGCCGGTGTTCGCGCTTTTGACGATCACCGAGGCAACATTTTCCGCCAAGGAGTCGTCGATCACGATTTCGATTTTCACCTTCGGCAGGAAGTCGACGGTGTACTCGGATCCGCGGTAAATTTCCGTGTGACCTTTCTGGCGGCCGAAGCCCTTGACTTCGGTCACGGTCATGCCTTGCACACCCACCTCAGCGAGTGCTTCCTTAACTTCTTCGAGCTTGAACGGTTTGATGATCGCTTCGATTTTTTTCATAATTGGGTGGATTGGTGAATGTGAATAAGCACGGATCGTGCCAACTTTTTCCAGAAAGGACCTTTTGTCTGTGCAAGGAGAATAGCTTTAAGGGCGGAAAATGACGAGTGGAAAAACCCGTAACCCGCGGAAAACCTCATGAAATGGCCATTCCCACAACCAAGAGACCCCTCAACTCACTGCCGCTGTCTCAGCAAATCGCGAATCTCAGTGAGCAGCTTTTCCTGGGCGCTCACCTCGACCGGAGCCGCATCGGCCGCCGCTTCCGCCTGTTTTTCGGTCAACGCCTTGGCCTTGTTGATGGCTTTGACGACCAAAAACATGACAAACGCGACGATCACGAAGTTGATGGAGATGGTGACAAAATTTCCGTACGCGAGCACCGCCGCCTGTTTCTTGGCCTCGACAAGGCTCGTCGCGGTCACGCCGGTGGAGAGAGCCACAAACTTGTTGCTGAAGTCGACCCCACCCGAGATGCGCCCAACCAAGGGCATGATCAGATCCTCGATGAACGAGCTGGAGAGCTTGGTGAATGCCGCGCCCATGACAAAGGCCACGGCCATGTCGATGAGGTTGCCCTTGAGTGCAAATTCCCTGAATTCCTTAAACATGATGTAATGGTGTTGGTGAGAAACAAACTCAAGCCAAGACCATCCGCCCGGCCAAGCCTTTTCTGAACCTGCCTCTTGCCTCTTGAATCGCGAATCTGTTTCATAGAGGCCACAAAGCGCTTCAATGGCTCGCAAATCTCCAGCCCGCCCCAGCTCCGCCCGCGAACTCCTCTTCGGCGACCTCTGGGAATTCGACCCCGCACCCGAATCCGCGCCCGCCCACATCGAGCCAAGCTACGGGCTTTTCATCAATGGACGCTTCGTCGCCGCAAAGTCACGCCGGCGCTTTGATTCGATCTCCCCCCGCAATGGTGCGAAGCTCGCCGAAATTTCCGAAGCCAACGCCGCCGATGTCGATGCGGCTTATCAAGCCGCAGACAAAGCCTTCAAGTCGTGGAGCAAAATCCCCGGCCGCGATCGCTCGAAGTTCCTCTTCCGCATCGCCCGACTCCTCCAAGACCGAGCCCGCGAATTCGCCGTCGCCGAAACCCTCGACGGCGGCAAACCGATCCGCGAGTCACGCGACTTCGACCTGCCGATGGCGGCCGCGCACTTTTTCTATCACGCCGGCTGGGCCGACAAACTCGATCATGTCGCTCCCGGTCGCAGGCTCGCGCCACTCGGCGTCATCGGCCAAGTGATCCCATGGAATTTCCCTCTCCTGATGCTGGCATGGAAAATCGCGCCAGCCCTCGCCACCGGCAACACAGTGGTGATCAAGCCCGCCGAAACGACATCGATCACCGCGCTGAAGTTTGCATCGATCCTGCAAGATGCCGGACTCCCACCCGGTGTGGTCAACATCGTCACCGGCGGAGCTGAAACAGGCGCGCTGGTGGTCAATCACCCGCTCGCCGCTAAGATCGCCTTCACCGGATCGACCGATGTGGGGAAAATAATCCAACACTCGCTCGCCGGCACCGGCAAAAAACTCTCGCTCGAACTCGGTGGCAAAGCCGCCAACATCGTCTTCGAAGACGCGCCGCTCGATCAAGCGGTCGAAGGAGTGATCAATGGCATCTTTTTCAATCAAGGCCATGTTTGCTGCGCCGGATCCCGCCTCCTCGTGCAGGAAGGCATCGCCGCGGATTTCACCGCACGCTTGAAACGCCGCATGGCCACACTCCGCGTTGGTGATCCGCTCGACAAAAACACTGATGTTGGCGCCATCAATTCACTCGCTCAATTGAAAAAAATCCAAGAGCTCGTGCAGTCGGGCATCGACGATGGCACAGAGATGCACCAACACGCCTGCCAGCTTCCGAAAAAAGGTTTCTATTTTCCACCCACGCTCTTCTCGGGCGTCTCGATGAGCCAACGCATCGCAAGCAAGGAAGTTTTCGGACCCGTCCTTTCGATCCTCACCTTCCGCACACCAGAGGAAGCGATCGAAAAAGCCAACAACACCCGCTTCGGACTCTCCGCCGGCGTATGGACCGACAAGGGCTCACGCATCCTGATGATGGCCTCACGCCTCAAGGCCGGCGTGGTCTGGGCCAACACCTATCACAAGTTCGATCCCGCAAGCCCCTTCGGCGGATACAAGGAATCCGGCTTCGGCCGCGAAGGCGGCAAACACGGCTTGCTCGAATATTCACAACTCGTCTGAACCACCAGACACGGCATGAGCACCACACCAGACCCCATCCCATGCGGCGCGATCATCGTCGCCGCCGGCAACAGCCGCCGACTCGGTCATGACAAACTCACATGGATGCTCGATGGCGTCACTGTCCTGCGACGCAGCATCAACGCGTTTATCGATGCGAAACACATCCACTCAATCGTGGTGGTATGCCCGCTGGATCGTTGGAACCAAATCGATCATAAAAATTTCACCAAGCCGGTGACACGCGTCGATGGCGACAAGGAACGCCAGGATTCGGTCGCCGCCGGACTCGCGGCTTTACCCACCGACACGCAACTGGTCGCCGTACACGATGGCGCGCGACCGCTTGTTTCTCCGAACGACATCGATCGCTGTGTCGAAGCCGCCCATGCATTCGGTGCGGCCGCGCTCGCACGCCGCGCGACCGAAACGATGAAACGCTCGGATGACAACGACTTCAACACCGAGCCAGTCGACCGCCACAACCTCTGGTGCATGGAAACTCCGCAGGTTTTCCGAACCGATCTCCTGCGCGACGCAAGCAAGGCAATCGCACGCGATAACATCACCGCCACCGATGAGGTCAGCGCCGTCGAACAACTCGGCACCAAAGTGAAGTTTGTGGAGCCGCAGAACCCGAATCTCAAAATCACCACACCCGCCGACCTCGCCCTCGCCGAAGCTCTGGTGAAAATCCAAACGACCCGATGAACAAGGCAATCTACGACTGGTGCCAACTCGACAACGGCCCACGCCTCGCCGTCGCCACCATGCCGCACGCGGAGTGCGCCTCGTTTGCCATCCATGTACCCGCTGGCAGCCGCGATGAATCCAACCTGCCCGCTGGCCTCGCCCACTTCGTCGAACACATGGTCTTCAAAGGCACGCACAGCCGCAGCGCCCGCGACCTGACCTTTGAGATCGAAAATGTCGGCGGCCAAATCAACGCCTGCACCAGCGAGGACCAAACGACCTACGAAGGCCGCGCCGATGCCGATCAACTCGCGACACTCGCCGGCGTGATCAGCGACATGGTCTGGAACCCAAACTTTCCCGATGCGGAAATCGAACTCGAACGCGAAGTGATCCACGAGGAAATCACCCTCTACCGGGAATCACCCTCCGATCACATCGGCGACCTGATCTCCAAAGCGCTCTGGGGCGACCACCCGCTCGGCAACCCAATCTCCGGCAGCGCCAAAAGCATCGCCCGCATCACCCGCCAGCACCTGCTCGATTTCACCGCACGCCACCACTTCCGCAATGACATGGTGATCGCCGCCGCCGGACCTTTCAGCCTCGACGAGGTCCATGCGGTTATCCGCCCGCTGCTGCCAAAAAATTTCCACGATGGTAGCCGTCCAACACCATTCGAGCCGCGCCCAACTACGATGAACATCGTAGATGAATCCCGCGATACCGACCAACTCCAGCTCGCTCTCGCATGGCACACCCCCGGCCGCCACTCCCCACAACGCCACGCGCTGCGATTGCTCAGCCTCATGCTGGGCGAATCCGCGAGCTCGCGACTCTTTCTCGAACTCCGCGAAAAACGCGGACTCTGCTACCAGATCACCAGCGATGTGAGCTTTCTCCACGAGACCGGCGCCTTCGAAATCCATGCCGGACTCGCCCCCGAAGGCCGCAACGCGGCACTCGAATGCATCCACGCGGAGATCAACGACCTCGCCACCCGCGGCCCCGCCGATGGAGAATTGGAACGCGCCAAACGCCTCGCCATATCACAAAACAAGCAGGCACTCGAATCCACCGCCTCCCACGCGACATGGGCCGGCGAATGCCTGCTCGAGTTCGGCCACATCCCCCACCCGCTCGAATGGCGCGACCAAGTGCTCGCCGTCACACACGACGAAATCCAATCAATCGCCTCACAAATTTTCTCCGGCCAAACACCCGCAATGGCGGAAATCAAACCCGACGCGACCTAAGCCACCGCCCTCACGCCATGCCCTTCCACCCATTCAGCCGCGAACACCTCGCCGCCGTCACGCTGGGCACCTGCATCACCGCGGCCCTGCTCATCGCCGCGAAGTCAAATCCCCGCAGGCGACACCTCGTCACCCGCCTGCTCGCCTTCACCAACCTCGCAGCCTACCCGCTCAACCTCATCGCATGGAAAACTCACGACCAAGCGATCGGCCTCGAAAACCTCCTGCCACTCCACCTCTGCGACATCGCCGCCTTCATCGCCGGATTCGCCCTGCTCACAGGAAATCCGCTGCTGCGCACACTCACCTACTTCTGGGGACTCGCCGCCACGCTCCAAGCCCTGATCACCCCCGCGATCTCGGCCGATTTCCTCACGCCTCCCTTCATCACCTTTTTCATCCAACACTTCGCGATCGTCGCCGCCGCGATCCACATCCCTCTCGTCGAAGGCTGGCGCCCAAAATCCCCCCTCTGGAAATCCCCCTTCGACGCCTACCTCGGCGCCCTCGCCTACATGCTTTTCTCGATCGCCATCAACCAATGGCTCGGCACCAATTTTGGCTTCACCTCGCGCCCGCCCGACAAGGCCAGCATGATCGACCACCTCGGCCCATGGCCATGGTACCTCGCATCGTTCCAACCCCTCGCCTTCTCGCTCTTCTTCATCCTCGCCATCCCGCTGCACCGCCTCCGGCCAGCCCGACCCGATACCCCTTGAACCCGCTCAAGCCCCTTACTTGCTGGGATTTTGCGAATCGAAAAAACAAATCCGGCCGCAAGCCTCGCTGTCTTCCTGCAAGAGCCCATGACCACACTCAGCCTCATGCCCGAAAACAAACCCGCGCCCACCGAATGGCGCGACTGGTTGGCACTGCACGCCCCCAAGCTGCTGCTTTTCGCCCGCCAACAGACTCGCTTCCGCGAGGACGCGGAGGATGTCCTGCAGGACGCGCTGGTGAAGCTCGTGGACAAACTTCGCAACGATCAGTTCATCGGCGGATCCGAAGCTTGGCAGCCCTACCTCTACGCGACCATCCGCCGACTCGCCATCGACCTCAGCCGCCGCGATGACCGCAGAAAACGCCGCGAAGACACAGTCGCCGGCGACCGCCCGGAATTTGACGCCAACGGCTCACACCCATGGTTCGAATCGGATTCCTCCGACGATGAAACCCGCAGCCAACTCGAATCCAAACTCAAGGAACTCCCGCAAAAATTCGCCGAGGTGATCCTGATGAAAATTTGGGGCGAACGCACCTTCGCCGAAATCGCCGAAATTCTCGACATCTCACAAAACACCGCCGCCTCACGCTACCGCTACGGACTCGAGGCCTTGAAAAAATCACTCGGCAGCGCCCGCCGCCGCGGAGACCTCTCGATCTGAACCATCACTGCACGCCACCGCCATGCACGACGACACATCACACCTCGAAGCCGAACTCCTCAAGCTCCGCCCCGCAGGTTCGCATGACCAACTCATCGACCGGCTCGAAGCCTGCGCCCTCGGCGATTGGTCGGAACCACTCGACGACGAACTCGAACTCGAAGAAAAACTTCGCACCAACGCACCCGCCCGCCTCGACCCCGCGCTGATGGCTTCACTCGAAGCGATCTGCACCGCGATCCCATTTCCAAAAGAGAAAAACATCGTCGGTTTCCCAAAATCAAAATCCCGCCCGCCCACATCCAAACGCAGGCAATTCGCCGCCGCCGCTGCCATTGCTCTGCTAGGCGCCGCAACCGCCTTGCTCATCCCCATGAAGGGCAACAGCCCCTCCGCCACCTCAGGCAACTCGCCCTCAGGCCAAGCCATCCAAGCCAATAACGCCATCCTTACCCCCGCCTCATTCAAACGCGGCCTCACCGCCGCCAGCGATGAAGGCGTGGTCTGGCAATCCAACCAACGCCCGCACCGCGTGCTGAAATTCACTTACCAAGACTGCGCCACACTCCGCGACGACAAGGGCCGCACCTATGAGGTCGAACAACCACGCGTGGAATATGTGCTCGTCCCCGCCAAAACGGACTGAACGCACAATTTGAACAAATCCGACGAACTACTACGCTCATCGTATCAAAATAACCGATATGAACTACGGCCGAATCCTCACCGCAATCACCGTCAGCCTCATGGCCACCCGCGCACCGGCCGTTGAGGCCCCGGCTGATGACGCACCGCCGCCCGCACGCAGCCTCGCCCGTGAAAACGAATCGGCCATGCCACCCGCCCGCCAAGCGAACACCCCAGCTCCTCGCGTGGCACCACCGGCCCAAAACGGGAACGCTCAGAACGCCAACGCCGGCAACGCGTTTCTTGGCGTCGTTTCCGAACCCGTGCCGGAAACCTTTGCCTCCCACTTCGGCATCGATAAAGCCATCATCGTCAAAGGACTCATGCCCGATGGCCCCGCCGCCCAAGCCGGCATCGCCGCCAACGACATCATCACCCACATCGGCGGCCAAGCAATCCAGTCACCCGACGAACTCACCCGCAATGTTGCCTCCCATCAGCCCGGCGAAAAAATCCGCGTCGCCATCATCCGCAAAGGAAAGTCCCAAGACCTCGATGTGACCCTCGGTCAACGCCCGAACAATTTCGCCGAGGCCACACCCGAACCGCGCGACGCGAAGCCCGACCTCAACGCGATCCCCAACGAACTCCGCGAGCGAGCCCGCCAAATGCTCGGCGAAAACTTCGGCGAGCGCGAAATGAACTTCGAGCAACAACTCCAAGGCATGTTCCCTGAAATGAATGATGCCATGAAACAACTGCGCCAGCACATGGAAAATGCCATGCGCAACCTCGAGGCGCCAAAGATCTCCCGTGAACGCGGCATCCAACTCCAACAAGGCACGACCTTCCGACTCAGCGATGAAAAAGGCTGTGTCGAAGTCCAAACCAACAATGGCAGTAAGGAAGTCACCGTCCGCGATGCCGACCAAAAAATCGCATGGAGCGGCCCCTGGGACACCGCACAGGACAAAGCCGCCGCACCCGAAGATGTGCGCCAACGCATCGAAGCTCTCAACATCGACTCATGCTTCCGCAGCAACGGCTTCAGCCTCCGCTTTGGCAACATTCCCGACAACAAATGAGCCGCATGCCACTCCAACCGTTTTTTCATGGGTAAACAACGCGTCGGGTTTTCGCGTTGATGGTGTAACCCGCGTCGGATGCGTCCGGCGCGGGTTTTTCATGTCGACTAGGCATAGAGCATTTTCAAAAATTGTGATACCGCAAAAAAGTGGCGGCGGTTTTCAACCGCCATGCCAAATACATTTAGAAAGATAGGCTTGGCGGTTAAAAACCGCCACCACGATTTGATCATCGTAGCTATGCAATTTTTTAAAATGCTCTAAAACCGCCGCACCACAGTATCCACGCGCTGACGCTCATCAGCCTCGGGATAATCAAGCGTGTAATGAAGCCCGCGTGATTCCTTGCGGCGCAGCGCACATTCAACGATCAAACCCGCAACCGCCACCAAATTTCGCAGTTCGAGGATGTCGGAATTCACTCGGTGACCCCAATAAAACTCGCGCACCTCGCGCTTGAGGTTTCGCAAACGCGCCGCAGCTCGCCGCAGACGGTTGTCGGTGCGCACGATGGAAACATAGTCCCACATCAAAAGGCGGATTTCATCCCAGTTGTGATAAATGACCACCAATTCATCGGGCTCGGCAGTGTCGCCATGCTCCCACTCAGGGATCGTCGGCGGATTCGGCGCCTCCTTGCCCGGCGGGTAAAGTCGCATCATTTCATCCAAAGCCCGCCGAGCCATGACGTTGCCCTCAAGCAATGAATTTGATGCCAAGCGGTTCGCTCCGTGCAAGCCGTTGCAAGCCACCTCACCGATCGCAAACAAGCCGCGTATCGCAGTCTTGCCCTCGTTGTCGGTCAGCACGCCGCCGCATTGATAATGTGCCGCCGGCACGACCGGGATCGGCTGCGTCTCACAGTCCAAACCAAACTTCATCAGCGTCTCGTAAATGTACGGAAAACGCTCTTTCATGAATCCCTTCGGCTTGTGCGTCACATCAAGATAAACGCAGGCCTCCCCAGTGCGCTTGAGCTCGCGGTCGATGGCACGCGCCACAATGTCACGCGGCGCAAGCGAACCCCTCGGATCGACCTTTTTGGTGAAATCCTCACCCTTGGCATTGATCAATATCCCACCCTCACCGCGTACCGCCTCACTCACCAAAAACGATCGCGCCTCGGGACCTCGCGCACCAGGATTGTAAAAACAGGTCGGATGAAACTGGATGAACTCCATGTTGGCAATCGATGCCCCCGCGCGCCAACCAAGCGCCACTCCATCGCCCGTCGCGGAATCGGGATTGGTAGTGTAGAGATAAACTTTGCCGCAGCCACCCGCCGCCAAGACGACGCGATCGGAACGCATGACCTTCACTTCGCCAGTCTTACGCTCAAGCACATAGGCACCCAACACGCGATCCTCGGCCACTGCACCAAGTTTCGCCGTGGTGATGAGGTCGATGACAAAATGGTTTTCCAAAATTGTCAGGTTCGGCGTCTTGCGCGCCGCCTCCACCAAGGCCCGCGCGATTTCACGACCAGTCGTGTCCTTGGCATGCAAGATCCGCCGATGCGAATGCCCACCCTCGCGACCCAGAAGGTAATGGTGATCCTCACGATCAAAGGACACCCCGTAATTCACCAGATCACGAATCGCCTCCTCACCCTCACCAATAATCGTCCGCACCATGCTCTCACGGCACAGCCCCGCACCGGCCTCCAAGGTGTCGGCCACATGCATTTCCACCGAATCCCCCGCATCCCGCTCTTGCTCGGACAAAACCGAGGCAATCCCACCCTGCGCCCACGCGGTGTTGGATTCGAAAACATCGCCCTTGGCCACCACCACCACCGACCCGTGGCGCGCCGCTCTCAACGCAAAGGACAAACCTGCAATGCCGGCCCCGATCACCATGAAATCCGCATTCATCGCCACCACCATGAACCCACACGCCCCCTCCGCCAAAGGAAATTCGACACTCACGCGACTTGACCCGAGGGCCTTCGCCCCTCACCTCTCGGGCATGAACTACTTCATCACGGGTACCGACACCAACGCCGGCAAAACCTACGCGACCTGCCTGATGCTCGAAGAACTACGCCGCCAGGGCATCGATGCGGTCGGCTACAAACCCGTCAGCTGCGGCGATCGCGACGATGCCACGCGCCTCGCCGCTGCCTCGGGCGGACTCCCCATCGAGGAAATCAACCCCGTCCACCTCAACACGCCCGTTGCACCGCTTGTCGCCGGAATGCTCGAAAACCACCCGGTCGATCCGCAGATCTTGATCGACGGCTACCATCGCCTCCGCGCCAAACACCAACAGGTCCTCGTCGAAGGCGCAGGCGGATGGGAGGTCCCCATCGCCCCCAACTTCCGCGTATCCGACCTCGCCAAAGCCCTCAATCTCCCGGTCGTCCTCGTCGTCGCCAACCGCCTCGGCGCCCTCAACCACACCCTCCTCAGCATCGATGCCATCCGCGCCAAAGGCCTGCAATGCGCCGGCATCATCCTCAACCAACTCGACGACGAACTCGACACCGCCATGATCACCAACAAAGGCCTCATCGAGGAACTCACCGGCCTACCGCTCATCGATCACCTCATCCACCAACAAAATTTCATCAACCTCGACGCGCTGGAAAATATCGAATCCAGAAATTCGTAACGGACAACAAGGCCGCTCTGATCACGCTGAAAACTGAAAACTTGAACCTTCAAACTCCCCCCAACGGATCAAGCTCGGGGAAATCTGTGATTCTCTCCAACTTCACCCCGTACAATTTCGCAATCTCCGGCGCGTCGGATGCGTGGTAAACATCGCGGTAATAAATCTCGCGAATGCCATAGGCACACAGCGTCTGCATGCAGGCCGTGCATGGCATGGTGGTGGTGGCCACAAGTTTCGCCTCACCACGACGAAACAAACTGCAGAGGTTCACTTCGGCATGCAGCATGAATTTCTGACGCGCGTCGCGATCGTCCCAAAATCCGCTGGGCGGTGCCGCATGGAGGATCTTGGCGAACTGCTCGGGGGTGAAGATTTGCGTCTCCACATCCCCAGCGCGAATCTTGTCGAGAGCCTCCGCCTCGGTCACATCGCCGACGGGCAGATAGGCCCGTTTCTTGGCAAACGAGAACAGAACCCGAATCGTTGCGAGAAGGCCGTTGCGAGAAGGCCGTTGCGAGAAGGCCGTTGCGAGAAGGCCGTTGCGCGAGCGGATCGCGACACCACGCTTCCGAAGCCAGTCGTCGATCTGGTCGCGCCGGATGTGCGAGATAGGCACATCGAAGTCCGCTGCAAACCGCCTCAGGTTGCTTTGAAGCTGGAGCTGATAGCGATGACTCAATCCGTCCTGCTTCTTCG
>JBIKIR010000086.1:0-3594 GCA_044361475.1 Luteolibacter sp.
ATGCTCAACCCAGTCGACATGGGGGAGGGCTCTACGATCCGGCTAAAACGGAGATCAATGGGCTAAGATCGTTCCAAGGCAAGACGCATGCCTTTTCTCGTTGCTGGAATGCGGTTCCTCCATGAACAAGCCATGGAACAAGGTTTTTTCCTGCAAGATGACTGCGCCAGTAGTCCAAGCCAGCGAATGAATCGGATGCGACAGTTTCCCCCGACTTCACCTCCACTGCCTGAAAAGTGTCTGGTGCTGTTTCGATGATGGCATCAACTTCGTGGCCTTCTTTGTCGCGTAGAAAATAGAGAGAGGGTTTGTGGCCTGAATTTGTCTGAGCTTTTAGCAATTCAGTCATCACCCAATTCTCAAAGAGAGCGCCGCGCTGCGGGTGAGCGGTGACGTGTCCGGCGTTGCGAATACCGAGGAACCATGCCGCCAAACCTGGATCGCTGAAATAGAGCTTCGGGGTTTTGATAAATCGTTTTGAGGCATTGGTGAACCATGGGCGTACGATGAAAATCAGATGACTGGCTTGGAGGACAGACAGCCATGATTCGGCGGTGACGCGGCTAATGCCCGTATCCGATGCGAGCGATGAAAGATTCAGAAGCTGTCCGATTCGACCGGCGCAGAGTTGGATGAATCGCTGGAAGGTAGCTAAGTCCTGAATGTTCATAATTTGCCGAACATCACGTTCCATGTAGGTGCCGATGTAGTCCTGAATCCAAATATGGGGTTCGATCATGCGATCGTAAATGGGTGGGAACAGCCCTGTATAGAGCAACTCATCCACGGATGGAGGAATGCGCTTCGCTTCCTGAAGTTCGGCGAGAGAAAATGGAAGGAGGGTGAGCATGGAAGCTCGTCCAGCCAAACTTTGGGTGATGGATTCGATCAATTCGAATTGGCTTGAGCCGGTGAGGATGAACTGCCCCATTCGACGGTCGGCATCGACGATGCCTTGGAGATAGGATAACAGCTCGGGAACCCGCTGGACTTCGTCAAGGATCGCTCCACCGGCAGCCTGTTTAAGAAAAGCGCGAGGATCTTCATGGGCGAAGGAGCGGGTGTCAGGATCCTCCAGTGAGAAATATGGCAGATTGGGCGCAAGTAGCCTTGAGAGGGTCGTTTTCCCCGATTGACGGGGGCCGGTGACTGTCAAAACCGGGAATCCAGCCAATCGTTTACGCGCCGCAGAAGCTGCAATGCGGTTGATAGGCTGTGGGGGCAAGGCTGGCTTGGTCATGTCTAATTGTATATCGAGATATTAAATTAGTCAATCCATTGAATTTGAATGTTCAGTGGGAAATTTGAATTGCGGTGGCCACATCCGTCACTCGGAATCTTACGGCCAAAGAAACGAACTATGGCGCCGTCTTTGGGCGATGGCCAGACGCCTCCCTTCTTGGCATCAGGGCCTTGAGGTGACGCTGGCAGGCGGCGATTGACTTCGGGCCCCAGTAGCCGTCTGGGCTGGTGCCTATACGCCGCTGTAGCTCAATGATCTGAGATTGGTTCATGGGGGCGAATTTATTGGGGAGTTTTCCTTGCGCGTGAGGCGCGGAGGTTCAAGTTTGGGGTATGAGCGACGACAGAATGACACCGACGCCCGTGAGGTTTCCTGCGGACTTAACTGCCCGCATTGATGCCATTTCCAAATCCATGGCACTGTCGCACTCGACGGTGCTTCGTTTGGCGGTCAACCAGTGGTTTGAAGCCGGTGGCGATAAGAGCCTGCTGCCCGCTTCATCTAAAAATAGCGCCAAGAAAGCCGGTAAAACACGACGCAACGGTGACGTGGCCTACTGAGCTCGGCCTCACCCGTTGAAACTCTGATTGGATTTGCCATCATCAACGACGTCGCCAATCCGGTTGGTGGTATCCTTGAGGATTGAAGCGGCGGCAAAGATGATGATGCCGAGCATGGGATCAACAAACGGGATGGAACAAAAACATCGAAAGCTCCCTCAGCCTGATGCCTTGATTACTTTTACAGAAAAAAATTTGCGCAGCCTCCAGATCGACTGGCAATCCGCTGCAGATCACTCGTAGGGAGCAAGAATCTTCAGATAGCCGTCATAGGCGTAGAGACGGCCGTATTTGCCTCCGGTGATTTCTTTGACCATTCCGATCTTTGCTAGCTTGGCAAGTGATACGGCGATTGTGGTTGGTGTGAGCTCTGTGGACGCGGCAAGAGCTGCGATGGATGTGATTGGTTGTACCCTCATTTGCTCATGGATGCGCAAGCACGAGCGCGTAGAGCGTCCTAGTTGGGCAATGCGGATTCTGTCGTTCTCGAAGATTACCAATGCTTCTTGAATGTCCGACGCTGTCCTTTCAGCGATGTCACGAACCCCTTGGAAAAAGAAATCGAGCCATGACTCCCAGTGACCCTTGAGGCGCACCTCCTGCAGGAGTTCATAGTATCTCGCCCGATGTTCCTTGAAAAACAATGACAGGTGTAGAAGTGGATATTGCAAAACACGTTCTTGCCGCAGAATCAGCGGAATCAACAATCGGCCGACGCGCCCGTTGCCATCGAGAAACGGGTGGATGGTTTCAAACTGAACATGAGCCAGCGCCGCCTTGATCAAGGGCGGAGTTTTCACCGGGTCATCATGCAGGAATTTTTCCAACTCGCCCATGCAGTTGAGCACTTCATCCGCTGGCGGTGGCACGAATCTTGCGTTTCCGGGACGGCTGCCGCCGATCCAGTTCTGACTTCGCCGGAATTGTCCCGGGCTTTGATCTTTGCCCCGTCCGCGCGCCAAAAGTTTTTTGTGGGCCTCGCAGATCAGACGCAGTGAGAGTGGAAATCCTCCGGTCATGCGTTGATCGGCGTGCTCGTAAGCCGCCACGCAATCAGACACTTCGCGAACATCCTCAACGGGGGCGCCTTGTGCCGCCGTTATTTCGTAGGCAAGCAGGTCGGACAAAGAGGACTGGGTGCCTTCGATTTGCGAGGATGCGACTGCTTCCTTGCGAACGTAGGCGTAGAGGAATTGTTCGGGGGCTGGCAGCAGGCTGACGATCCCATCAAGCCTTCCCAATGCCAATTGGGCTTCGCCATGAAGCGTCTCCAGCGCCGAATCCATCACGATCGGAGGTCGCGGCGGCAGGGCATCTGGGACAAATGCCTTGAACGGCTCGTCCCTTGTGGAAACGGTCACGTAGCGCCCTGTTTTGCGTGCTTTCACATGCACAGTTTACCCCAAAATTGGATTTTAGGAAGCCCCGAATTCCAACTTTTGATCAAACTTGGAATTTATGACATTGAAATTCCAAGTTCTCTCCCTACTTGAGTTGCGTGCTCTGGATGTACCTATCCGCTTGGCGAGATCGTTGAAAAATGATGGTGACCATAGGTCGAGTTCGCGTGGAGCCAGGACCGCGTTTCGATGGACGCACCCCGCCGCCAATCCGTGAAGGTCTGAAAAATGGTGATCAATACTGCTTTCCTCAAGTGTTTCACCGCGAGACCATGGTAGACCATGAGTTATCACCTCAACACCATACGCGGATATTCATTCCCAGCGGTTTCCAGCGCCATGCAGAAAGCCATTCGGCGCGGCGATGCCAAACTTGCTGGCTACTGGGCAC
>JBIKIR010000020.1:0-41758 GCA_044361475.1 Luteolibacter sp.
ACAAGAGTGTCATCGTCGAAAGCGGCATCGCGGCACGGACGATGGCGGCGTACATTGATCTCAATCCGGTTCGCGCCGGCATGGTCTCCGACCCGGCCGAATATCGCTGGAGCAGCTATGGCGAGGCCGTGGGAGGCGGGCCAAAGGGCAATGGCAAAAAGGCGCGCGAGGGTTTGGTGCGAGCCTGCATGAGCCATCAGGGAGCAGGCTTCGAGGCGGACCGATGGAAAGAAATTTCGCGCATCTATCGGCGTGCGATGGGTCTTGCCTTGGGCCGCAAGAGTGGAAATGCCAATGTCGAAAAAGGAGTGGTGAGGCCGCAGATGAACACCGCGGAAGCCTTGGAAGCGAAGGAGAACGGCACCGTCTTGCCCGATCTTGGCATGGCGGTAATGCTGCGCTGCCGCGTAAGATATTTCACCGACGGCGCGGTGATTGGCAGCAAGGCATTTGTCAACGAAGCCTTCGCCGGCGCGAGAGAACGCTTCAGCCCAAGGCGCAAAGACGGCGCGCGAAAATTGAGAGGCAGTGCGCGTCCCGCAGCCGACATGCTATGGAGTGCGCGTGATTTGCGACTGCGTGTTTGAGGCTTTGGGGTCACCAATGCGTAGCTTCGCGGAAAAGGCGCAGGCGCTCGGCGAGGTCGGATGGCGAGAGGGATTCAAGGCGGCGCGTTGAGAAAGCCTCACAAGTGAATGACGCCAGCATCGAGCCTTGTACGATTGCTTGGCGCAGCAATGGGGTGCCGTAGGAACGCTCACCGCTGGCAACGAGGAAGCCAGCCATCGCGCCGAGGAAGGTGTCGCCCGCGCCCGTCGGATCGGCGACCGTTTCAAGCGGCCATGCGCTTGCGCGGAAAATCTCCGGATCCTCGCTGCCGTTGGCAGAGAACAGCATCGCGCCGAACTCGCCGAGCTTCACCGCAACGTGGCGTGGACCTTTGTCGAGCAGCATGCGTCCGGCTTTGACAAGGTTGTGCGTGCCGGCGAGCTCGCGAGCTTCACCTTCGTTGAGTACGAAGAGATCGAGATGCGGCAAGACATCGTGCAAGCGCTCATTGGCGATGCTGATCCAGAGATCCATCGTGTCGGCGATGACGAAGGGTTTTTCCTCCGGCGATTTCCCCTTCTCCATCTGGCCGAGCATTTCCAGTTGGTTGTCCGGCGACATGTTCGCAAGCACAACGATGTTGGCCGCGCGGATTTCCTCGGGGATGCGGACCTGCCAATTCTCCAAGACATTGAGGCCGACGCGGTGAGTCGTGCGCTCGTTCATGTTGGCGTGATATTCGCCCGACCATGTGAACGACTCGTGCGGCGACCTCTCGACCCCCTTGAGGCACACGCCGCGCCCTTCGAGCATATCGAGATGCTGTTGCGGGAAATCATGACCGATGATGCCGACCAGCGAAACTGGTTGCGTGAAAAATGATGCCGCCAGCGCCGCATAGGCCGCCGAGCCGCCGAGCAAATGGGTGGCCTCCGAATCGGGAGTTTTCACATGGTCGATGGCAATCGTGCCGCCGATGACGATTTTAGGTTTCGCGTTGGACATGGTGGTAATCGGTGAAAAATGCATCAGCCCGAGCTGACCGCGCAAGCATTCAAGATCCAGCCGCCAACTCCAACCACAAATCGCGCGATTTGGGGAAATCAGCCCCTCACGATGATTTCGCGGGCTTCCTTGGTGGCGGACTCCACATCGTCGGCTGTTAGGAGATCTGAGACGATCACCGCGCGCCTTGCGCCAGCGGCGATGACCTCTGGCAAGTTCGCTCTTTTGATGCCACCGATGCAGAAGGCGGGAATCTTCGCGCCGACCTCGCTCTGCATGGCCAAAATATCGGCGAGGCCGATGCCGGGGCGGCCGAGTTTGGTGGGAGTGGGAAAGAGCGGTCCGAAGCCGATGTAATCGAAACCCTCGTCGAGGGCCGCGCGGGCTTGGGAGAGTGAGTGAGTCGAGCGACCGATGATTTTTCCAGATCCGATCATTTCGCGCGCGGCGGCCAAAGGCCCATCGTCTTGGCCGATGTGCACGCCATCGGCATCGAGTTCGGCGGCAAGCTCAGGGTAATCGTTGATGATGAACGGCACACCTGCAGCGCGGCAGATCGGGAAAATTTCTTTCGCCACATCGCGAATTTCCGCCATGTCGTTACCTTTCGCGCGGAGCTGCAAAAGATCGGCACCACCGGCGATCAACTTCAAAGCCGTTGCCAAGCGATCGGTTTCCGCGACATAGGTGAGATCAAGGATCGCGTAGAGCCTCCAGTCGGCGGAGCGGTCACCAGTCATCGCGCTCAGGCCTTGCGTTCCTCGAGGTAACGCCCGACCCATCCGATGTCGTAGTGACCATTGATGAAGTCCGGGTGATTGATGATTTCCAACTGGAAGGGAATCGTCGTCTTGATGCCACGGATGGTGAACTCGCCGAGTGCGCGCCTCATGCGGGCGATGGCAATCTCGCGGGTGGAGGCGGTGACAATGAGCTTGGCGATCATCGAGTCGTAGTGCGGTGGCACGGTGTAGCCCGAGTAAACATGGGTGTCGACGCGCACGCCTTTGCCGCCGGGCGCATACCACAGCTCGATGGTGCCAGGGCTCGGTGTGAAATTGTTGTAGGGGTCCTCGGCATTGATGCGGCACTCGATCGAATGCCCGCGCGGGGTGGCTTCGAGCACATGATGCGACAGCGATTCGCCAGCTGCCACGCGAATCTGCTCCTTGATCAGCTCGCAACCCATCACCTCTTCGGTGACTGGGTGTTCGACCTGGATACGCGTGTTCATTTCCATGAAGTAGAAATTCTCGCCCTTTTCATCGACGAGATACTCGATCGTTCCGGCATTTTGATAACCGATGTTGCGCACGAGGTTCACCGATGCCTCGCCCATGCGTTTGCGCAGCTCGGGCGTGAGCAGTGGTGACGGACATTCCTCGATGATCTTTTGGTTGCGGCGCTGCATCGAGCAGTCGCGCTCGCCGAGGTGGATGAAGTGGCCGTGCGAATCGCAGATCACCTGGAACTCAACATGGTGCGGGTTCAGCACGAGTTTTTCCAGGTAACAGTCGCCATTGCCAAAGCAGGCCACCGCTTCGTTGGAGGCTTGTTGAAAAAGCCCGATGAAATCCGCCTCGTTGAAACAGGGGCGCATGCCGCGACCACCTCCGCCGGCCGTGGCTTTGATCATGACCGGGAAGCCGATGCGTTTGGCTTCCGCCAACGCGGTCTCGGCATCCGACATGATTTCGGATCCGGGAGTGACCGGCACGCCATTGGCCACCGCCGTCGCACGCGCGGTCGCCTTGTCGCCCATCATCGAAATCACCTTGGCCGATGGCCCGATGAATGTGAGACCGGCCGACTCGCAAATTTCCGCGAAGCGGGCGTTTTCCGAAAGAAACCCATAGCCCGGGTGGATCGCCTCAGCACCGGTGATTTCGGCCGCGGCGATGATGCGGTCCATTTTGAGGTAAGACTCCTTGCTCGAAGCGGGTCCGATGCAAACCGCTTGGTCGGCGAGCTGGACATGCATCGAGTCGACATCCGCCTCGGAGTAAACAGCGATCGATTCGATATCGAGTTCGCGGCAGGCGCGGATGATGCGAAGGGCGATTTCGCCGCGGTTGGCTACCAGGACGCGTTTGAACATGATGGGGAAAATGGGAAATCAGTGGGCAGTGACTGGCGCGGGCGGCTGGTCACTTAATGCGGAAGAGCACATCGCCAAACTGGACTGGTGTCTGGTCGTTGGCGACGATGGCGATGATGGTTCCGGAGACCTCGGCCTTGATTTCATTCATCACCTTCATTGCCTCGATGATGCAAAGCGTCTGGCCGACGGAGACCGTGCTGCCCACCTCGACGAAGCAAGCCGCATCGGGTGCGGGCCGCTGGTAGAAGGTGCCCACCATCGGCGAGGAGATTTCCTTGCCATCGGCCACGGCGGGAGCGGCGGCCGGTGCGGCAGCAGCAGGAAGAGCGGCCGGTGCGGGTGCCGACAAGGCAGGTGCGGCGACGGGTGCCGGAAGGCTGGCAAGCAGTCCGCGCAGCTCATCGACATCGCTGCCTTTCTTGAGCTTGAGCTGGAAGTCCTTCTTGGTGAGATCGAACTGGGTAAGACCATGCTCGTTCATGAGCTCGACGATGCGGCGGATTTCCTGGAGGTCCACGATGAGAAGGAGTTGATGATGGGTGAGCGGGAGTGGCCGGATGCCACTTCCTTGCTGCCGCCAAGCTACCGGGCCGGGCGAAATCGCGTCAAGCGGTAAGAGGAAGATCGCGGCAGGCTGCTAAAAAAACACAACCGAGTGGTGGATCGACGCGTGGGGCAATTCCCCTTGCCTCGTCGTTTGGCGCGTGGGACAAGACCGCATGCCGGATACGAAGCGCAACACGCAGCTCGACGGCTGGCGGGCACTGGCCGTGGCGGGCGTGATGTGGCTACATTGGGCGCCTCGCGAATGGCGCGGGCCATGGCCCTTTGAGATCGGCTTGTTTTTCTTTCTGACGCTAACCGGATTTCTGATCACGCGGATTTTGTTGTGGGAACGGTCGCGCGGCGAGGATGACGGAGGCGCTTGGAAATGGATCGCCTACCGTCGCTTTGCGAAACGACGCATGGCGCGGATTCTTTGGCCGTGTTACGCGGCGATGATTTTTGCGATGCTTCTCGGTGCGAACGACATCCGAGATCATGCTTTCGCGTATTTTGCGCATCTTTCAAATTTCCACATGGCGATGACACCGAAATGGCCCGGTGGCTCGGCGCCGTTCTGGACGCTGGCGATCCAGATGCAGTTTTACCTTTGCTGGCCGCTGCTGGTGTTCTTTGCGCCACGAAATTGGCTCGCTCCGCTGTTTCTTGCCTGCGTTGCCATCGCTCCGCTGTCGCGGTTGATTTGCGAACATGGTTTTCCGCAAATTTATCATGCCGAGGCGATCACCAGCTCGGCGATGGATTACTTCGGCATCGGTGCGCTGCTTGCGTGGGCGATGGAGAAAGGCATGCCCGCCGGCGACAAACGGCTCAAGCTCGTCGCATGGCTCGCGCTGATTGGTTATGTCGCGCTGTACACTCTCAATGAAATGGATCGGCAAGTCGCAGGGCTGCACTACCTGCAACAGACTTTGATCGCCGTGACATTTGCCGGACTCATCTCATCAACGCTCGCAGGCATCGGCGGTGGCATCGGGCGCTTGCTCGAACATCCGGCCGTACAGCACGTCGGGCGACTCAGCTTTGGGCTCTATCTTTTTCACTCCGCCGCCCCCCTGCTGCTCGGTTGGGTCCTGCCGCACTTGTGGCATCCGTTTTTCCATGGCCCATGGGCGCTGGTGAGGATCCTCGCCTTTGCCCTCACCTCATGGGGCCTCGCGTGGCTGTGCTGGAGGTACCTTGAAGGAGGGAAGCGAGTTTGAGGGTGCAGCCTCGGCGCGGGTTTTTCATTCGCGGCGGACGCCTATTGGATTTTTGAGCTCTCTTGATCCATCAAGCATAAGACTCACGAATGAGCACTTCGGCAGGAATGCCCAAACCCTGATTGAGCGCGCGAATCATGCCGAGGCTGAGAGGCCGCTTGCGATTGAGGATTTCCGAAACCCGGTTTTTTCCCGGAAAAAACTTTACCAAATCCTTCTGTTGCAATCCCTCCTGCTCCATTCGGAACTTGATCGCCTCGACTGGGTCGGGGAGATCGATGGGGAAATGTGATGCCTCGTATTGCTCAACGAGCAGCGACCAAAGCTCCAGCTCTTCCTCTCTGGATGAGCCAGGCTTGGCGTCCATCAAGGCCTCCACGCGGGCAAGCGCCTCATGGTATTGCTTCTCGGTTTTGATGATCTTTGGTTTCATGATTTGAAATTCAAATGAGGGTGGCGTCGATCTTATCGTACTGTGCGTGAGCCCCAACAAAGCGGATAAAAACGACAGATGTGTTGTAGTGGATTTTCACAATGAGACGATAGGTGTTGCCCTTGATGTTAAACACCACTCGGTTACCAGGCAAAATATCTGCAGATGGATAACGCGCCTTGATGTCTTGAGGGCCAGCCCACTTGGCATCCACAGCTTCGTGAAACCAAGCCTCCAGCGAGCTCTTGCTGTCGGCATGATGATTGTAGAAGTCTCGGAGTGTGCGGCGGGCAATAACTCTCATGGACAATTTATGAAAATCAGGAAAAAAAGCAAGCATAAAGTTCCCATATTGGGAACTTTATGCGAAGCGTGTTTTGCCACATGTGGGTCTTAGAGTCTACTCAGAACCATGCGGAGGATTTCCGCGCGCAGAGGTTTGCCGAGGGGGCTCAGTGGCAATGGATCGAGAATGACTACTTCACGCAAGCGGCGAGGGCCTGGAGCAATCTCAGCATAACTTGCGAGGATTTGGCGCATAAGGTCACGGTCCACAGCGGCATCGAAGACCGGTACGAGGGCATTCTCACCGCGTGGATCGGGAATGGCTATGACCGCGACGCACTGCGGGGCGAGCTTGCCATTTGAAAGAGCAAGGAACTCATGCTCGATCGATTGTGGATCGATGAGTTCGCCGAGAACTTTTACCAAAGTATCGATGCGACCGAGCGGCGTGATGCCTTGCGCGTCGAGCTGCACGCGATCGCGAGTCTCATGCCATGGCGAGGTCCGCGCGTGATAGTTCCATGCGTTGCCATCGCTGACAAGTGAACCTGAAAAAAGGGCTGGACCGGCAATGAGAAGTTGATCATCGCCGCCAAGCTTCGTTTCCCAAATTGGCAGCACGGGAATTGGTGCCGACACATAGGAAGCCTCGAGTGCGGCAAGCGATTGCGTGGCAATTTGCGACGCGGCTTCGGTCATGCCATAGCTCGCAAGCACCGGCCAACCAAGTGCTCTGGCAGCCCGCCCCGTGCTTGCGTCGAGTCGCCCGCCGCCGACCACGATGGCGCGGAGGCATGTTGGCGCGCGATGTTGACCCGCCACGAGATCATGCACTTGAGTGGGCACGAGCGATGTGTGGGTGACATGGAAATCAGCAAGCCAATGCGTGAATATTTCCGGCTGCCAACGCGGAGTGAAATGTTCAAAGCGGCAGCCTGCGGCAAATGCGCGTGCGGCAACGCCAAAGCCGCCGACATGATGCAGCGGCAGCGCGAGGCCCCAGCAAGAACTTGCGGTGACCTCAAGATGCGCATTCACTGCATCGGCCGAAACACGCAGCGCATCTTTCCCCAAAGCGATCCATTTCGGTTTGCCGCTGCTGCCCGATGTTTCGAAAAGCACATGCGCGCGAAGTTCGGCGAGATCCGGAATCGCATCCGCAAAACGACCCGCCGCACAGGGGGCGGGGTCGTTCAAAAAATCACGATGCATCAATGAAGCCGGGTCCATGGCAGTGCGTCCAAGAGATCATCAAAACCGAGACCGTTTCCAGCGGGTGCGGTGAAGTCGGGCGACCAAGGGCCGAGGCATTCGGTAAAGGCATCGGGCTCAAAAAGGTGATGGGTTTGCAATCCACAAAGCCCCGGCAGACCAAGAAATTGCAGACCAAGTCGTGCCGCTTCCCACGCGGCAAATGTTTGCCCGAGCGGGTGATCCATGTAGCTCGTGAGCACGACCTTCTGGCGGTGGGCGATTGCCGCTTCGGCAAGGAGAAATGGCTCATCGATCGCGGGTTTGATCACCATCACCTGCGCGGCCGAACTTTGCGTCGAGGCTTCGCGATCTACTGCCAGCGGCATGCGCACTTTCTGATGCAAGGCACGCCATGACGAATCAGAGTACGGGCATGGGTCCTCGATGAAATCGATTGCCGCCCGCGCCTTGTCACCAAGTCCTGTGAGAAATTCCGCCGCCGCTTCCGGCGCCAGCGATTCATTGAAATCCAAGCGCCAGCGCAGCGATGGAAATTCACCACTCATTTCATCGAGAAACTTCATCTCCGCGTGCGGGTCACGACCGGCCTTGATTTTCACTGTGGAAAATCCCGCCTCCATCGCGCGACCGAGTTCGGCGGCATTCATTGCTACCAGCGTTGCGTGGCTTTGCGGCACTTCCATTTCCTCAAACAACGAATGATCAAACTGCCGCGCGGCACGGTCGTATTCGGCACAGCGAATGGCGCGACGCACGATCGGCCAACGCCGCGCGCCAGCAAGATCGGCAAGGCATTTTTCCAAGGGCGGATCACCAAGCTCCGGCCATGGGTGGATGCAGCCGTAACCGTCATCGATGCGAATCAAAACACCATCAAAGCTCGTGCGCGTCGACACGGCATTGAGAAACTTCCGCGCCTTGAGGCGGTAGCGCGAGATGAAGGTCGGCGATTCGTTGGATTGCATGATGCGAAATCAAAGTGTGGCGGCAAAATGAAACAGCGCCGCGAAGAGGATGAGTTGCAAGCCCGCAAGCGCAAGCAGGCGGTTAAATGCCGGGCCCGGCGGCAGAGTCAGCACGACCCAGATGATGCGCGCGCCCAGTAGCAATACCGGCAGACTGGCAAACATCAGCATTGGTTTTCCGAATGCGATCCATGCGAGTCCGACGAAGGCGGCGACCTTGATTTCGAGCCAGATCATCGCTGCGGCAAATTTCGGACCGAAGCACACTGCGAGCGTGCGCTTGCCGGTGGTCGCATCCTCCTCGCGGTCTCGGAAATTGTTGATCGAAATCAAAACGGCGGAGAGCAAGCCGATTTGCAAACCTAGCAACCATGATTCGCGCGGCCAGCCTCCGGTCTGAATGAACACCGTGCCGGCCACTGCGACGAAGCCGAAAAACAAAATCACAAACAACTCGCCAAGCCCGCGATAGGCGAGCGGCAAGGGCCCGCCGGTGTAACCGTACGCGAGAAATAACGATGGAATACCAATGGCCAAAATCGGCCAGCCGCGCACCTGATAAAGTTGATGACCGCACAGCACGGCGAGGATCAAAAACCCGACAGCGATGCTCATCACCGTTCGTGGTTTCAACATGCCGGATGCGGTGACCCGACGCGGCCCAAGTCGGCGTTCGGTATCAGCGCCCTTTTTGGCATCGATCGCATCATTGAAAAAATTCGTCGCGATCTGAATGCTCAATGATCCCGCCAGAGTGAGCATCGCGAGCGTGAGGTCGAAATGACCGCTGATTTTCCACGCCAACACGCATCCAGCCCACACTGGCACGATCGCCGCGGGCAAAGTTTTCGGTCGCGCGGCAAGCAGGCATGGAATCAGAAACCGGGTCACGCGCCGGATCATGCCGCATTCGACGCCGGATGCGAATTCATTTCCGCAAACAATGGCCGAGAGCTTGCGCGTGCCCTAAAACGACGACCTCAGCGCCAGCGCGAAGAGAAATTGCTCCCAGTCCGAGCGGCCCGAATTGAAGGCGTAGCGCGCGCTGGTATCGAGCGCCAACCGGTCTGTGAAAAGCGGCCTGCTCCACGAGAGCACAAATGCAAGGTTTTGCTCATCGTTGCGAAGGTCTGCGTCGCGGCCGATGTTGACAAATTCCGAGTAACGATACTCCAACCCACCACCGATCGATCCCCTTTCAAGCGATCGCTGCAGCGTGGTCGACACCACAAGATCGTCGACCAATTGATTGACGCTTGAGGAGGTCGGCACCAATGCATGCCGGATCGAATTGATCCAGGCCCAGCGCTCGGCAAAATTGTAAGTGCCTTTCAAAAATCCCGTCATGCTCAAGCGATCCTGATTGCCGTCCTCCTGCGCGTATTCCGGGCCGATCGATGCGGAGAGGTTGATGCGGCTGCCCACCGTATGGCGTGCCTCAAAGAGCAAAGCCCAGGCATCGGTATCAGGCACGCCATCGCCTGATATGTGAGAGTAGCGAATGGTCGAACCATAGGCCGTGCGCGAACTCGCTTCCCACAAGCCACCGAGAAACAAACTGTCGACCTGCGCACCTTGCAAGTCGCTCTGGGAATAATCCGAGATCGCCGAAGAAGCTCCGAGGTAGCCGATCGTCCGCGAGGCAAGGCGGCGCTCGAGTCGCATGCCACCGGTGAACAAGGAGCCATTCACAAACTCACCGCTCAAGCGATCGGTGCCCGAAAGCTCATCGTAGCGGCTGTAAAGCGTGAGCTCGGTCTTCGATCCGCGAATGGTCCAACTCACCTCGCCGACATGATCCACATCGTTGTACTCCGAGTTCTCGTTGTAAGCGCGAAACGATGGGCGATAGCTCACCGCGAAAGAAGATTTAGCCCCACCTTCTGGATCGGAGATGTATTCGATCAATGGCGAAGCGTAAAACGAGGTCTCGCTTTCAGCGTTTGTTTCATCGAGGAAAAAATTCGAATCGTAAGTTGCCCCGACTTGTAGCGCGAGGTTCATGCCGCCCTTGATCTTTAGCTCGGTTGGCACCATCTGCTCCAACATCCCGCCACCGGTCGACCATTCGGTCGGATCGGCAATCCGGGTCGAAATTTCCGCAGCGCGCGCGCCGCTCTGAGCCATCAGGGCAGTCATCAAAATCGGCAGGCGCAAATGTTTCAAATTCATCAAATGTCGGGAGGGTTCGTGGGTAGATCATCGAACACCACCCCACATCCGTCCAATCCGTGAACACGTAGATTGAAGGGATTGGTCGATTTGGTCGCTGGTTATTCGGAAAAAACAGAAAAGCCACCTCTACGCCTGTTGTGCGATAGCCTTGCCAGTCGCCCGCACTCATCGCTACGCAATATGATACCTGCAGAGATCGCCGCCTCATGCGTGAGGCCTTGGGTTGCAATGCGTCGAGAGATTCTCAAGCTCGAGTCGAGTATTCCCGAGAGGGCCCGGGCACCGCCGTGAAACGAATGGCGGCGCTGGCGATCGTTCTCACGTTTTTGGTGTTTATAGTTTAGGGGTGGGTTGTTTCGGGATCAATGCGTTCCGCCTTCCCAGACAGTTCCCTCGATCCAGCTACCACCGCAGGGACCACCGCTATCGTTGGCCTCGATCATGACATCTTCCCCTTCGGGTGAGAGAAGAGGCAGATAGTGTTTGCTGATGCGCTGCGTGGATTTCGGCACATAGTGGCAGATGAATGAACGGCGGAAGCGGTCCTTGGAGCGGTTGGGGCCAGATCCATGGATGGAACTCCCGTTGAAGAATAGAGTGTCACCCGCTTTCATGACGCAGGGAACGGCCTTCTTGCCTTTTGGCGTCGGCACAAAATGTGTGGTGAAGGATTCTTCTTTGTTTGCGAGCTGCGGGCAGGCGATTTCCTCTTCGGCGGTATCGGCGACGAGATACATGCCGCCATTATCGGGATCAGCATCGTCGATAGCAGTCCATGCGGCCACGCAGGTATTGGGTTCGACCAAGAGATAGAAATTGTCTTGGTGCATCGCCTGACCACGCGAACCCGGCGGCTTGTAGTAGAACATGCAATTCGCGGCCAATACATCATCTTGCAACAATTCACGCATGCAGGTGAGAACTCCCGGATGAACCAAATACCTACGCGATACAGGATCGAAGCGATGCGGATGAATGATGCGCGGAAATTCCTTCAAGGGATCACCACCGGATTCCTCTTTGGAGACCGGATCAAAGTGGCCGGGCACCGGGCCATTATCCGCGATGCGGTCGAAGGTAGATTTGATTTCTTCGACTTCGGCCTCGGAAAAAAGGCCGCGTGCGACGGCATAGCCGTGCTGCTTGAACGAGTCTTTCATTTCCTCGAGGTCAACGGACTTTGGAAGAGTGGGTGCGATGGTTTGTGTGGCGCTCATGGCATGAAAACAATGGCTCATGAGTTCAAAAAAGGAAATGGACAGGCTTCTCAAAAGAATGGACTATCTTATCACACATGAAAGCGAGGCCGAAGGGATATCCTGACAGGGTTGTGCATTTCACACCGGCGGCTGTGCTGGCAAATGTGCGGCGCCATCCGCTTGGGGTCGGCTTGCATGTCATCTGTCTCGGCTGGTTTCCCAGAGCGCGGGGTCATGGCATTGAGCGCCCGAATGGACTCGATGAATGCATTTTGATTTTCTGCACCAAGGGCAAAGGCTGGCTTGAAATCGACGGAGACAAAGTGGCTGTGGGTGCCGGTGAGGCTTTGATCATCCCGTCCAACAAGGCCCACTCCTATCATGCCGATGAGAAGGATCCATGGTCGATCCATTGGGCTCATTTTTCAGGCACATCCGCCGCTTCGTATGCCAGCATGCTTCCTGCCCATGAGTATGTGCTGACCGTGACGGAAAGTGACTCTCAAGATATCGCGAAGATGTTTCGCGAATGCTACCGATTGATGTCGGGAGGGCTTACGGAAAAGACCTTGCTGCTTGTTTCGCACATCATGAGGCACGCACTTGGCGTTTTGTTTTTCCAAAGTGGCAGAAGCTTGCGTAGCAGCGCGCGCACCACCGCTCACGACTTAACCAAGAGCATTGAATTCATGCGCGCCAATGTCGCGCGTTCGCTGAGCCTTCAAGAACTCTCGCGCCACGCCGGGCTCTCCCCCGCCCGTTTCTCCTCGCTGTTTCGCGATCAAACCGGATCCTCCCCCGTCGAACACCACATCCGCCTACGCATGCAAGCCGCATGCCACCACCTCGACACCACGGCACTGAGCGTGAAGGAAGTGGCGGCCAAACTCGGCTACGACGACCCGTATTACTTTTCCCGCCTCTTCCAGAAAACCCTCGGCCACTCCCCGCTGGCCTATCGACGATCGGTCAAAGGCTGAGAAATGAACCCCCATCCACCAACCCTATGAAACGCTATGGCTCAATGATCCGGCTGCGCCCGGAAAAATACGAGGAATACAAAAGACTGCACGCCGCCGCTTGGCCCGAGATCCTCGCCAAGATCACCGAGTGCGGGATTCGCAACTACTCGATCTATCACAAAGACGGATTCCTATTTTCCTACTTCGAGTATGTGGGAAATGACTTCGATGCCGACATGGCGCTGATGGCGGAAGATCCGCGCACACAGGAGTGGTGGACCATCTGCAAGCCATGCCATGAACCGCTCGAATCGCGCCAACCCGGCGAGTGGTGGGCCGACATGGAAGAACTCTTCCACCACGACTGACCCCTTTTCCAAGACCCGTCGAAACCACAAATTTTCCACACCTCCCCCCAACCACATCCAATCTTATCTTTACTCCGTGTATTACGTGCTCTCCGTGGTCAGAAGAATTTGAACCAAGAAATCTCATGGAACACAACGAAACAACCGAAAAGATCATCGGAGCTGCCCACAAGGTGTTATTCACCCTCAAACCCGGCCTTGATGAGAAGCTCTACGAACGCGCCCTTGTCATCGAACTCACCAAGCAAGGTTTGCGATGCGATGTGCAGCGGGAATACATCGTTCGCTACGACGGCCAGCACATCGGCTCCTCATTCCCGATTTCATCGTTGATGATCTTGTGATCGTCGATACCAAAGTCGTCACCAGCTTCAACGATAGCCATCTCGCTCAAATGCTCGGTTATCTAAACATCACCGGTCTCAAAACCGCACTGTTGCTAAATTTCAAATACTCGAGACTCCAGATCAAACGCATCTCCAACTGACATGCCATGCCCCCTTCATTCCGTGTAATCCGAGCTCTCTGTGGTTAAGAATTTTCAACCACGGAATGCTCAGAGTGCACGGAGGATGCGCTGCCGCACAGATTCAGACATCCAATCTTCTCCTCACTCCGTGTATTCCGTGGTTAAAATTTCGAACCACTGGTTGCTCAACAGACACAATTGGTATGCTGCCGCGCGGATTTAGGAGCTGGGCGCGCCATCGAGATTTCCCAACAGCACCTCGACCCCCATCGCTTGCAAATCCGCCACAAATCCAGCGTCCGCTTTTTCATCCGATACGAGGCAGCTCAAATCACCGACCTCGCCGAAAAAATACGAGGCCTTGCGACCCAACTTGCTGTGATCGGCCAGAAACACCACATCCTCGGCACTCGCAATGACGCGCTCCTTGAAGGAGGCCTGTCGCGAATTGCTCTCGCTCAAACCACGCTCAAGGTGCAGCCCATCGCCCGATAGAAACATCCGGTGGATGTGATAACGCAGCAGCGATTTCTCTGCGGCGAGGCCGACAAACGATTGCGACTTTGCCACATGCAGGCCGCCAGTGCAGATCAAATCGAGGTTCGGCCGGTCGGCCAGCGCGTTGATGACATTGAGCGCGTTGGTGATCACCGTCAGCGGCATATCGATAGGCAAAAACTCGGTGAGCGTCAGCACAGTCGAGCTCGCATCGAGGAAAATTGTCTCGTTGGGCCGGATTCTTCCCGCCGCGACCCGCGCGATGGCTTTCTTTTCCTCTCGCCGGATTGCCTGGCGCTCGTTGAAGGGCACATCGCCGCGGATTTTTTCGGGCAGGCTCGCGCCGCCGTGGCTGCGCAGCAATTCACCGCGCTTTTCCAGGACCTCGAAGTCCTTGCGCACGGTCTCATCGGTCACCCCAAGCGCCTCGGCGGTCTCGGCCGTGCGCAGGGCCCCCGCCTCGGCGAGGAGGTCCAAAATCCGGCGTTGACGTTCGATGGCGAGCATGAAATTGGGTTTTTCTTTATTTTTTTGGGAAAATTTGGGAAATTTGCTTGACCTGTCAATCCAATTCCAGAAAAAACAAAGCCGTCCATGGCCGACACGCTCACATCCCAAACCCCGCGCGCCGTCGTCGAACACCTCGTTCGCGAGCAAATCTACGCGAAACTGGGCCTGCCGCTGCCCAACGCCTCCAAGGCCCCCAACGCTCTACTGGTCAACATTTCCGCCCGCCATTGCCACCTCACCCAAGAGGCCGTCGAGGCACTTTTCGGCCCTGGTCATCAACTCACCCCGATGAAAGGCCTCTACCAGGAAGGCCAATACGCCGCCAAGGAATCGGTCACCCTCATCGGCCCGCGCAGCCGCGTGATCTCCAACCTCCGCATCCTCGGCCCCTGCCGCAACCTCAACCAGATCGAGCTCGCCTACACCGATGCGATCTCACTCGGCTTTGACATCCCGGTCCGCATGTCGGGCGACATCAAAGGCACCCCCGGCTGCATGCTCATGGGCCCTCATGGTTATTTCCAACTCGACGAAGGCGTCATCCGTGCCCAACCACACGTCCACATGCACCCGAGCGATGCCTCCTACTACGGAGTCAAACACCTCGACATGATGAAACTCAAAATCCACGGCCCGCTCGCCATGACTTTTGACAATCTCATTGTACGCGTCGACCCGTCATTCAAACTCGAAGTCCACATCGATACCGACGAAGGCAACGCCTGCGGACTTAAACCGGAAACTTTCTGCGAACTGATTTCCTGATCCACCACTCTCACTGACTGACCCACCAACCACCAACCACAACTCACTCCCAACATTATGAACCACGCAATCGGCATGATCGAAACCAAAGGCTACGTCGGCAACGTCGAAGCCACCGACGCAATGGCCAAAGCAGCCAATGTCCAAATTATCAACCAAGTCCAAATCGGCGGCGCATTCATGACCGTCCTGATCAAGGGCGATGTCGGCAGCGTCAAAGCCGCTGTCGATGCAGGCGCTGAAGCCGCCGGCCGCGTCGGCGAGCTGATCTCCGCCCACGTGATCGCACGCCCCCACGCCGAACTCCTCACCCAGTTCGGTCTTGCGTAAGCAGCCATCAACCACCGAACCAAACAATCAACCAATCACCAACTAAGACCATGGCTAAACAAGCAATCGGCATCATCGAAACCAAAGGCTTCATCTCGCTCGTCGAAGCATCCGACGCAGCACTCAAGGCAGCCGACATCAAAATGACTGGCTGGGAAAAAATCGGCTCGGGCCTCGTCACCGGATTTTTCGCCGGCGATGTCGCCGCCGTGAAGGCCGGCCTCGACGCCGCCGCCAGCGCCGCCTCAACACTTGGAACCGTCAGCTCGGTGCAAGTGATCCCACGCCCGCACGACGACCTCTCGAAGTTCGGCCCCTGGATCGCCTGATCCATCGCACACAACACGATAGACTGCCATGCTCGTTCTCATCGCCAACCTCGGCTCGACCTCCTTCAAATACCGCGTCTTCCTCATGGATGAACGCGGTGGAGTGGTCGTGGCCAAGGGCGGCTATGAAAGAGTCACAGATCACGCCGCCACGATTGACGACGCGCTTGCGACATTGCAACGCGAGGGCGTCATCGACGAACCCTCGGAGATCGATGCGGTCGGTTTCAAAACCGTGCTCGGCAAAGACCTCAGCGGCTGTGTGATCGCCGATGAAAAAGTCATCAACGCGCTCGATGGATTTGCGGCGGTCGCACCTGCGCACAACCCGCCCTACGCGGCAGGCATCCGCCAGTTTGGCAAATCCATGCCGCACGCCAAGCTGGTGGCGCTCTTCGAAACCGCCTTCTACCAGTGGATCGATGAAGCCGCCGCGCAATACGCGCTGCCAAAGGCATGGCGCGAAATCGGCATCCGTCGCTACGGTTTCCATGGCGCCAGCCACAAGTTCATCGCCGAGCGCTCGGCCGAACTTTGCGGCCGCCAGGACATCGCGGAAATTTCCCAACGCCTCTACCTCGACGGACCCGTACCTGTCGCCGGCAAACCCTTCCGCGTGATCTCCTGCCACCTCGGCGGATCCAGCTCGGTCACCGGCATCCTCAACGGCGTCGCGATCGGCACCAGCATGGGCTTCTCACCGCAAAGCGGACTCCCGCAAAACAACCGCGTCGGCGAACTCGACTCCGGCGCACTGCCCTATGCGATGCGCACCCTCGGCATCAGCCTCGAGGAAGCGGAACGCCAACTCACCAAGGAATCCGGCCTGCTCGGACTCTCCGGCGTCTCCAACGACGTCCGCGACATCGAAGCCGCCGCCAATGAAGGCAATCCCGACGCGCAACTCGCCATCAAGCATCTCGCCGCATCGATCCGCCACTGGATCGGCGCCTTCATGATCGAGCTCGGCGGCATCGACGCCCTCGTTTTCACCGCCGGCATCGGCGAAAACGGCCCAGCACTCCGCAACGCGGTCTGCGCCAACCTCGAAACCTTCGGCATCAAAATCGATCCCGAAAAAAATGCCGCCTGCCGCGCCACCGAAGCGGACATCAGCGCGAAAGATTCTCCCGCCAAAATTTTTGTCATCCCCGCCAACGAGGAACTCGTCCTCGCGCGCGAAGTCTATCGGCAAATCTCGAACCAACCATAACCAACCAATACCATGGCCAAACAAGCACTAGGACTACTCGAAACCCGCGGCCTCGCCTGCCTCGTTGTCGGCGTCGACGCGATGCTCAAATCCGCAAATGTCGAACTCGTCGGACCCATGAAACAAATCGGCAACGCCCTCTGCAACGCAGTCGTCGCCGGTGATGTCGCAGCGGTCAAAAGCGCAATCGACTCCGGCGCCGCAGCCGCTGCCTCCGCCGGTGGCGAAGTGATCAGCGCCCACGTCATCGCCCGTCCCGACGATGCGACCGACATCGTCCTGCCCAAGGATAATGCCGCCCGCGCTCCGCGCAAGTAAACCAATCCTAGCGCCCGCGATTGCCAAGGCATCCTCGCGGGCGCACTACCCAACCTCACGCCGATGTTCCTCGCTGAAGTCATTGGACAGGTCGTCTCGACCAAAAAAGACGAACAACTGGTCGGCAGGAAACTTCTCCTGCTGCGCCCGAAACTCGTCGACGAGAAGGACCCCACGAAATTCAAGGACGGACAAAACACCATCGTCGCCGTCGATACGGTCGGCGCCGGTGATGGCGAACTCGTCATGTTCTGCCAAGGCAGCTCGGCCCGCGCCGCGCAAGGCCTCAAGCAGATCCCGGTCGATGCCGCGATCATCGCGATCGTCGACCGCGTCGAAGTGAAGGGTAAAACCCTTTACAAAGACAGCTGACTCCACACGCGCAAAGCCACCCAAATCGTTTCGCAACACTCCATTTATCCGGCCGCCACTGAGGCCCGGAACGCATGCCGCACATGAAAACACTCGATCCCGATACCCTCCGCTCCGTTGTCGAGTCGGTGGTCTCAAAACTCTCCGCCAACCAAGGTGGCGCTACTGCAAATCCCGCCGCTGCCAAGCCAGCGTCATCGCCCGCAGGCTCCTGCGGCTGCGGTTGTGGCCCCAGCCAATTCGGCGTCTTCAACTGCGTCGATAAGGCCGCCAACGCCGCCAACGACGCCCACCAGCAACTCAAGAAACTCGGCGTCGCAGGCCGCGCGAAGGTGATCGAAATCGTGAAAAGCCTCGCCGTCGGCAATGCCGAGTCTTGGGGACGCTTCGAAATGGACGAAACAAAAATCGGCCGCGTCGATCACAAGATCGCCAAACTCCAAATCACCAAAAATGTCCCCGGCACCGAGTGGCTCCACCCGGATGCCATGAGCGGCGATGGCGGCATCACCCTCGAGGAATACGCACCCTTCGGCGTCGTCGGCGCGATCCTGCCCGTCACCCACTCGGTCCCCACCCTCACCGGCAATGTCATCAACATGGTCGCCGCCGGCAACGCGATCGTCTTCAACCCCCACCCCGGCGGTGCCCGCAGCGCAGCGATGGCCGTGCGCGCCTACAACGAAGCGATCAAACGCGAACTCGGCATCGAGAACCTCATCACCACGATCGAAGAACCCACCCTCGAGTCCTTCGACTCGATCTGTAAAAATCCGCTCATCCCGCTGCTCGCGATCACCGGTGGACCCGGCGTCGTCAGCGCCGCGATGAAGTCCGGCAAACGCGCGATCTGCGCCGGCCCCGGTAATCCGGTGGTCGTGGTCGACGAAACGGCCGATCTCGCCAAGGCCGCACGTGGCATCGTCGAGGGCGGCGCCTTCGACAACAACCTGCTCTGCATCGGCGAGAAAGCGATCTTCGTCGTCTCATCGGTTTTCAACCGCTTCTGCGAGGAACTCGAAAAAGCCGGCGGTGCTCGCATCAACGCGCAACAACTCGAAAAACTCACCGCCGCCGCGTTCACTTTCAAGCCCGGCGAAGGCGGCGGATGCTCCCACGCCTCGGTCAACCGCGCACTCGTCGGCGCCGATCCCTCGAAGCTCGCCGAACACGCAGGCACCACGGTCCCCGCAGGCACCCAGTTGCTCTTCGCGGAAACCGATGCCGATCATGCCTTCGTGCAAGAAGAGCAAATGATGCCGATGATGCCGATTGTTTCCTGCCCGGATTTCTTCACCGCCGTGAAGGAAGCAAAACGCGCCGAACACAACTACCGCCACTCGGCGATCATCCACACCAAGGATGTCGACCACATGACCTACATGGCTCGCGAAATGGACACGACGATCTTCGTCAAAAACGGCCCCTCCGTCGCCGGCCTCGGCCTCGGCGGCGAAGGCTACCTTTCCTACTCGATCGCCACCACCACCGGCGAAGGCATCACCACCCCAAAAACCTTCACCCGCACCCGCCGCTGCGTCCTCGTCGAAAACCTGCGCATCGTTTGATCCTCTTCTTTCAGCATTTCAGTTTTTTAGCTTTTCAGCATTTACCCAATGATCCCCGCCCAAGTCGTCGGCCACGCGGTCAGCAGCCATAGCCATCCTTCACTCAAGGGATGTCGCATGCTGCTCTGCCAGCAGCTCGACGCCAACGGCGCTCTCACTGGCGCACCGATGGTCGCCATCGATCACTTCGGCGCCGGACTCCACTCAAAGGTCGTCATCTCCACCGACGGCATCGGCGCCCGCGATCTCGTTCACGACAAAAATTCACCCATCCGCAATTTCATCCAAGGCGTGATCGACTGAAAAGAAACAAGAACGCTTCGCTCCAAGATCTCAGACACAAGATGAAGAATCCGCTTTCCAACCACATTGCTCTGCAGGCCTACGCGTGGTTTCCAGTCTTCTGTCTTCTGTCTCATCATCTTCTGTCTCTCTGACCCATGCGCATCGCCCAAGTCATCGGCCGGGTCACACTGAGCCACCAGGACCCCTCCTACAAAGGAGGACGCTGGTTGATTTGCAATCCGCTGGCCGCCCGCGACTTCAACACCGCCTGCAGCACTCCACCCGCCATTTCCACCGAATCTTCACTCGTTACCTATGATTCACTCGGCGCCGATGATGGGGCCATCGTCGGCATCGTCGAAGGTGCCGAAGCCACCGCGCCTTTCGATTACGACATCCCCATCGACGCCATCACCGTCGCCATTTTCGATTCACTTCACTATTCACCACCCGTGCCATGAGAAAAAAAGTTTTCACCGCAGCTGACATCGAAGCGCTCCTAAAGTCCGGCAAATCCGCCGCCGACATCCCTGCCGACGCAGTCCTCACGCCCTCCGCCAAAGACACGCTGCGCGATGGCCTCGGCCAAGTCCGCGCCGGCGCGGCACCAGCTGCAAGCAGCGCCTCCGCCGAGCCGATTCTGCCCGATTACGAGTTCACGTGGAAACCCGGCACCGATCCGAAAACCCCCGCCGAAATCCAAGCCTTCTTCCGCTCTCCCGCCATCGAAGTGCTCAAGCAACGCATGGTCGACATCGGCAAGCGCATGTGGGCCCGCGAATACACCGACGGCAATGGCGGCAACCTCACACTCCGCGTCGGCGACAACCTTGTGCTCTGCACCCCCACCCTCGTTTCCAAGGGCTTCATGACCACTGAGCAAATGTGCCTCGTCGACCTCGATGGCAACCAGCTCGCAGGAAAATTCAAGCGCACCTCGGAGTGCATGACGCACCTTGCGATCATGAAAAAGCAGCCCAAGGCCAAGGCCTGCTGCCACGCCCACCCGCCACACGGCACCGCCTTCGCCGTTGCGGGCGTCCAACCACCCACTTGCATGATCCCCGAAGCGGAGGTCTTCCTCGGCCAGATCGGCATCGCCGAGTACCGCACCCCCGGCACCCCCGCCAATGCCGAAGTCGTCGGCAACGCCGCGATCGAACACATGGCCGTGCTCATGGCCAACCACGGCGTCATCACCTGGGGCAAGGACATCGAGGACGCCTACTGGAAAATGGAAAATGTCGAGTCCTACTGCAAAACCGTCTGGGTCGCATCCCAACTCAATGGTGGCAGACTCCTCACCATCACCGGCGGACAAGCCAAGGAACTCATCGCCCTGCGCAAAACCCTCGGCATGGACGACAAACGATCGACCTGGACCGAATGCCAGCTCTGCGACAACTCGGAATTCCAACCCGGCACGGTCTGCCAAATCGGCGATGCCAAACTGGCTACCACCAACAAAGCCACCCTCGATCCCGAAGCTGAAAAACTCGTCCAGGCCCTCACCGAGCAAATCCTCGCTTCGATGAAGTGATCGCAACTAATGTCGCTCACTCATCCTGCAGCCATGTCTTTGGCCGGTACCACAGCGCGTACGGCACAAACGCGAGCGAGGTGAGAAGCATCAGGCCCGCGAAAAACCAAAAGTAGGTCGCACCGCGCAACCTCGTTTGACCCCCACAAAACGCGCTGCGCAAAATCCCGCCAGGTGCGTTCTGCACGGTCACTTCGCCGATGCCGCTTTCACGCTTGTGCCGCTCGAGCCATGTCTCGGCAGGTCGCAAGCGGTCCGTCCACGATGGCTTTTTTTCCTGCGGTTTTTCCAGCAATTCGATCATCAAGCCCGCATCCCACTTGGTGCCACTCTTGCGGTCAGCCCCATCGCTGATCACCCGCAGTCGCGACGCGTTGAGCATCTCAACGCGCAGCGGATTACCCCACGGGTCGCGCAGGTCTTTCACGCATTCGTTGAGCAGGCGCTCCGCCGGAAAACTTCCGCCTCTCGCGATCACCAATTCGCCAATCCGATCCGCGGCCTGATGATAAATTTCCTCACCGGGAATCTTCAGCGATGCGACCGCGCCATCGACCAACTCAACGCCGATGTCATCCTCCGTGCCTATCACGCCGTCATGACCCGCCACCGAGATGATGCCCGAGCTTTTTCTTTCGCTCGCAGCGGCATGATGTTTCTCAAATTGCTCAAGCGCCGCCTCAGGGATCTGGATGAAGTGGTTCACGCCCGCGACAAAGAAATTTCCCACTGCCACCGCACCGAGGTAAAAGCACATCACCAGCGACTTCATCGTCCTCGGTGCTTGGGTGTAGGCAAACTCCAAGGCCACGATCGACACCATCACCTCCGCTGCCGTCAGCAACGCAAAGGCAAGGATCTGCCACGAAATGTTGGGCCGCTCGCCGGCATCGATCCATTGCTGGATCTCCGCCACCAAAACGAATGATGCGGTCATGATGAAAAGGCCAATCCCGATCTTGCGCAACGGCGTGAGCGACCACACGCCATCCATCCACGGATAAAGCCCATGCGAAAAAATCGGAATGAACAGCAACACAAACACCGAGTTGAGCGCCTGCACCTGCGAGGGCAACCACTCGAATCCGAGAAACTGACGATCCATGTCCTGCGATTGGAAAATCCAAGTCGAGCCGGTCTGGTCGAACAAAGCCCAGAACATCGCCACAAAGACATACAAGGGCAGCAGCTTAAGCATCACACGGATGCCACCACCTTTGAACACCTCGCGCACAAATCCCATGCCCGCCGCCGGCACATGCACGAAGCGTTTGCGCCCCGCCCAAAACACCCATGTCGCCAAGGCCATCAAGACCCCCGGCACGCCAAAGGCCCAATGCGGACCATACCACTCGAGCAACCAAGGCGTCAGCAACATCGACACAAAGGCACCGATGTTGATCGAAAAATAAAACCAGTTGAAAACCCTCGGCAGCAAATGCGCGTTGCTGGCTCCAAACTGATCACCCACATGCGCCGACACGCAGGGCTTGATCCCACCCGACCCTAACGCAATCAGCCCCAAGCCAAGCATCAGCCAAACATACGGATCACCCGTAAGCCCCATCGCCGCCAGCGCGGCATGACCCGCACAATACACCAGCGACAGCACCATGATCGTGCGGTACTTGCCGACCACCGCATCGGCGATCAAGGCCCCAAGCAAAGGCGTCAGATACACCGCACCATTGAAGAGGTGCACCTTCTCGGTCGCCTCAACCTCACTGATCCGCGCCCCTCCGGCACCCCCCATGTGATGAAGGTACTGCACCATGAAAACCGCCAGCACCGCCTTCATTCCATAAAACGAAAACCTCTCGGCCGCTTCATTGCCAATGATGTGCCCCACCCCCGGCGGCATGCCCTCAATGTCAGCAGGCGATTTGCGGTAACTCATGCCAGCATCCTCAACACCCCGTGAAATGATTCCAAGCCTTCTCTGCGGGTGGGATTTCGATAAACCCACGCCTCTGACCTGCGGACTTGCAGGCAAGCATGTCATGAGGTAGTGTCACTCCAATGGGAGTCGCCGAGTTAATGGGTGAAATCCGGAAGCTTCCGGATGACGAGCTACTTGCACTAGCAGCGCAAGTGGATGCGGAGGCGGCGCGTGCGGTGGACACAAGGTTCGCCTCGATGGTGAAAGAGGGCGCATTCGATCAATGCGCAACGGATGCGCTCAAAGAACTGAAAGAGGGCAAAACCATTCCGCTACATGAAGTCCTCGACGAGCGCCGCATTCCGTAAACAGTTTGCCGCACTCGCTCCGGATGTCAGGCGACAGGCGCGAAAACAGTTTCGGCTCTGGTTGGAAGATCATTGGCATCCATCGCTTCATTTCAAAAAGGTTGGCCCGTATTGGTCCGCACGAGTGGATCGTGATCACCGGGCGCTCGGCGTTGAGAGCGAAGGAATGATCGTCTGGTTTTTCATCGGTCGACATGATGCCTATGAGCGGCAAATTTGATGACATCCATCTTCACTACGCCGATCCCTTAGAAAAATTTACCGCAAAGGCGCCAAGGTCGCCAAGGAACGCAGAGATAAAAGTTAGAGGTTATTTGTTAAGGGTTATTGGACGGTGAAAATGAAGCCACATCTTCATCTTCTGTCTTCAAGTCTTCTGTCTTCTGTCTTCTCCACCCTTGCCACTTGAAACTTGAACCTCTAATCATTCCTCCATGACTCCCCAAACCCTCCAGCAATGGGCCGAGGAAGAAATCGAAGCTTTGCTCCGCGCGCTGCCCGATGATGTCCGCGAGGCTGCCACTTCACTGCCTGTTTCGATGGAGGAAAAACCTGGCAAGGGGTCTTTCGATCACGAACTCGTTGGCGACGAACTCGGGCTCTTCGAAGGTCCGCCAGTCTGCGAGGAAGCCGATCCCTCCGACCTTCCCCGCATCCGCCTCTTTCTCGCCAATATTTGGGAATGGGCCGACCGCGATGAGCAGGATTTCCGTGATGAAGTTGGCACGACCTTTCTTCACGAGCTCGGCCACTACCTGGGCTGGGACGAAGACGAAGTCGCCGAGCGTGGTCTCGAGTGAGTCGGCTTACTTGGCGATTTTCCGAATCGCCTCAGGATACAGGCGATGCTCGACCACCTGAATCCGTGAGTGCAATGATGCAGCGCTGTCGTCAGGGAAAATCGGCACACGCTCCTGCAAAATGATCGGACCGGTATCCATGCCCTCATCAACATAGTGCACGGTGCAGCCGGTTTCGCTCACGCCCGCATCGAGCGCTTGCTTCCATGATTCAAGCCCGGGAAAGGCCGGCAACAGCGATGGGTGAATGTTGAGAATCCTCTGCGGAAAAGCATCGAGCAAAGGCCGCTTCACCAAACGCAAGAAGCCCGCAAGGCACACCAACTCGACACCCGCCGCCTTGAGCCTCTCGGCCGTTTCATGCTGCGCCTTATCGGGAAATCGCGTGGCGTAACCGCGGCAATCAATCACCCCGGTCTCAATCCCCCGCTGCTTCGCTCTCTCAAGAATAAAAGCATCCGGCTTGTCGGAAAGCACCAAGGCGATCCGCGCATCAAGCTCCCCCGCATCAATCGCATCAAGGATCGCCTGCATGTTCGAACCCGACCCGGAACCAAGTACGCCCAACACCATGGCCATGGTGTAAATCGGATCACCCGAGAGGCAAAGCGTTTTTGGCAATTTAAAATTTCATTTGTCGTTACGAAAATTGGCAGGAATGGGCGGCAAATCCGGCGCCAAAAGCGGTGAGCCACAGGGATTCGTTTCGGGGGGAGTTTTGAATTCTTTCTTCCAGCGCGAAGAGGACCGAGGGGCTGGACATGTTGCCGTGGCGGCGCAGAACTTCGCGGGTTTCGGTGAGCTGAAAGGGTGGCAGCGCGGATTCGATGGACTCGATCACATCGCGACCACCGGAGTGGGCGATGATTTGGTCAGGCTTTTTTTCGAGTCTTGAGTAAAGCGTGGAGACCGCTTTGGCGGCGAGTTCGGGCACGCTGCGGTGAAGTTGGTTTTTGAGTTTGCCGGCGGAGTTTACAAAGCGGATTTTTTCGCGTTCGACAGGGACATGATGGGTATCGAATCCATGGAAACTACGACAATCATCGTAGTTGGGATTGCCGGTGAGGATGGCGGCTGCGGCGCCATCGCCGAAGAGGCATAGTGAAATGAGCACGCCGGGTTCGTCGTTGATGTAAAATGCGGCGGATGAGACTTCCACGGCGACGACTGCGACGGTGTGTGAGGGGTTTGCGGCGAGGTATCCGTGGGCGGCGCGGAGAGTGGGGATGGCGGCGCCGCAGCCGAGACCGATGAGATCGCAGAGATAGGCGTCGGGGCGCAGGCCTAGGGATTCCGCGATGTGGCTGGAAGGGCCGGGGCAGAGATAGCCGGTGCAGGTGCAAACAAACAGGGCGTCGATTTTTTCCGCTTGCAGGTCGGCCTTGGCAAGGGCCTTGGTGAGGGCCTCGGAGGCAAGAGTGGGCGTGTGGGCTTCGAAGGATCGGTTGAGCTCCTCCGCGCCTTGGTCAAACACGGAGCCAAGATCGGCGGTGGTGAACTGGCGGGTGGAGATGCCTGAACTGCTATTGGTGAGGATTTTTTCCAAGAGAGAAACCGAGCGGGGTTTGAGTGTGCTGAAGTCCGGATGGGATTGGAGAGCCCGCCAAGTATCCGCTTGGGTGAAGCTGTGTGGCGGGGTGGCGGTGGCGAGGGAGCGGAGATACATTTTATCGAATGAGGCTGAGGATGGGCTTGAGCGGGGCGTGTTTGAGGAGAGGGCGTGCGAGCGTGTGGAAAAGCAGCGGGTGGATAAGCTTTGCGGACTTGAGACGTTTTTCGAAGCGTGTGTGCAGTTGCTTTGCAATCTGCGCGCATGCCTCGCCCCATGTCATTTCTCCGTTTGCGTAGGCGACGAGATGAGGGAGTGCGGTCTCGGCGGATTGGAAGGCCATGGTCATGCCATTGCCGGTGAAGGGCGGTATGATCGCGTGTGAATCGCCGAGCGAAAGCATTCCCGGTGTTGTCGCTTGAAGGCCGAGCGAAAAACCTGCGACGGCGGTGAAAGATCCTTTGCGCCACTCCGCGGTGGAGATGCGCCGAGCGATTTCCGTATTGCCGTTTTTTGACAAGTAGGCGGGCAGCAGTTCTTCGTGCCGTGCATCGATGTCGCGGCGCATGCGAAACAGGCCGCAGACATTGAACCAGCCGTCCTCAACCGCTGTGACGCCGAGGTAGCCGAGCGGACCACTGTGCATTTCGAGCTGGGCCTTGGGGTTGATGCCTCGGACATGCGCCTTGAGGCCGATCCATTTGCCCTTCGCTGGTTTGCGCCCCGCGGTCCAGACTTCGCCGGGTGCCTTGGGGGCCATTTGGCGTCGCGATTTCGTTTGTAAATTTACGCCGATAGCGATGGCAGATTTCTGGAGTCGATCGTCCAGCAGGTGTCGGGAGATCGCGAGTGCGGGTTCGGGCAGGAGCTTGTCACGAAGGTGATCGTTTCCAGAAAACCATGCGACGCTGCGGTGATGTTTTGCGTCCATCAAGGCATCGGCGATTCCAAGGGTCTCCAATGTTTCGCGCGAGACGCCGGAGATGAATTCGCCGCAGACGCGGTGGCGCGGGTAGGTGCCCGCTTCATGGAGCGTGACATCCACACCGTGTTTACGGAGGGCGATGGCAAGGGAAAGGCCGGTGAGGCCGCCTCCGTTGATGGTGATCGTTTCGCTCAAACGCGTGACGCTAACACACGAATCGCTCCCCGCCAGTCCGTCATTTCGCGAAATTTGAAACCCTGTTCCTCGAGTTTCAGAGTTTTGGCAAGTTCACCGGGTGCGAAGCCTGCCTCGATACTCACCCGCATATCGTGCCGGGTGATCGGATGCACGAATGGTGCTGCGATTTTTCCCAGGAGCATTGGCAGCCGAGATCGGAGAGGCTCGTTGATGATGACCGTTTGAAAATTGCGGATCCATCCGCCAAGGGTTTCGAGTTGGGTATCGGTGAAGTGGTGTAGGAATAGGTTGGCGATCAGGGTGCCGCCATGGCTTGGCGGCTCTTGTGAAAAAAGATCGCCTTCGATCCATTTCACCGAATGAGGGAGATGCGCTGGGCGTGGCGCAAGGTCGTACGCGGTGATTTCGGCGCCCGGTCGTTGTTGAGAGAGTTTGGAAATGAGCTGACCATCACCGGCGCCGATCTCGGTGATGTGGTTGGCGCGTTTGGGCATCACTGAGGTGATCCAGCTTTCATTGCCCATGAAGCGGTTGATGCGGCGGAGGTCGCTGCGGGAGCGCATGGCACCTAGGTCGTCATGCGGCAGATGGTCGAGCAGTTCCGGTGTGAGCTTGCGCAAGATCGGAATCTAGCCGCCATAGGCAGCGAAAGAAAGCGCTGAGATGTTGGGAATCATGCCTGGTTGCGAGGTCCGCCAGCGCCGCGCGACACTCAAATCATACACCGTCAATTGAAGCGCGCCGAAACTGAAAACTTGAAACTTGAAACTCCCCTCTTATCAAAGAACCCATGCACGACGCCCGCATCGACGCACTCGCCCGCCAACTCGTCCGCTATTCGACCGCGCTCAAGAAAGGCGACAAGGTCCTCATCGACCTCCACGATGTGCCGGACTCGATCGGCCTTGCCCTGATCCGTGAGACCCGCGCCCGCGGCGCCACGCCAATCCTGCGCGTCCACCACGGCCGGCTTTCGCGCGAAATGCTGATCGGTGCCGACGACACGCAGTACGGCATCATTTCCAAGCACCTGCTGGCGGAAATGAAAGACATGGATGCTTACATCGCGCTGCGCGGCGGACACAACATCGCGGAGAATTCCGATGTCCCGCCCGACCGCATGCGTTTGGCCATGAAGCACATGCGCCCGGTGCTCGACCACCGCGTCAAGAAAACCAAGTGGTGCGTGCTGCGCTGGCCCTCGGCATCGATGGCGCAACAAGCAGGCATGAGCACCGAGGCCTTCGAGGATTTTTACTTCAAGACCTGCCTGCTCGATTACAAGGCGCTGCTGCCATCGATGAACGCGCTCAAGAAACTCATGGATCGCACCGACAAAGTCGAAATCAAAGGCCCCGGCACCGATTTGCGTTTCTCGATCAAGGGCATCAACTCGATCGTCTGCGGCGGCAACTACAACATCCCCGATGGCGAGGTCTTCACCGCCCCGGTGCGCGACTCGGTCGAAGGCTTCATCAGCTACAATGCGCCGACGATTTATCAAGGCATCCCCTTTGATGCGATCCGTCTCGAGTTCTCGAAAGGAAAAATCATCAAGGCCGAGGCCGGCGCAAAAACCAAGGCGCTCAACCGCATCCTCGATAGCGACGATGGCGCCCGCTACATCGGCGAGTTTGCCCTCGGCTTCCACCCGATGATCCGCGAACCAATGCGCGACATCCTCTTCGACGAGAAAATCGCCGGTTCCTTCCACTTCACACCCGGCCAGGCTTATGAGGATGCCGACAACGGCAACCGCTCGCAGGTGCACTGGGACATGGTCAACATCCAGCGCAAGGACTACGGCGGCGGCGAAATTTATTTCGACGGCAAGCTGATCCGCAAAAATGGCGTCTTTCTCGCCAAGGCACTCGCGAAGCTGAACCCGTAAGCCGGGCCACTCGCCTCCCGGGCTTTACTTCACCTGCGGTCTCGCCCAAGCTCCGCGGCCTTCACCCGCACCTTTCGCGCACCCCCATGACCGCCGCCGAGATCCGCAATTCATTCCTCGATTTCTTCCGCGAGAAACAACACAGCATCGTGCCCTCGGCATCGCTGCTGCCGCAATCGCCCGGACTGCTTTTCACCAACGCCGGCATGAATCCCTTCGTGCCCTATTTCCTTGGCGTCGAAAAAGCTCCCTACGATCCACCACGCGCGGCCGACACACAGAAGTGCATCCGCGCCGGCGGCAAACACAACGACCTCGAGGATGTCGGTTACGACACCTACCACCACACTTTTTTCGAGATGCTCGGAAACTGGTCGTTTGGAAACTATTTCAAAACCGAAGCGATCCAATGGGCATGGGAGCTCGTCGTCGAACGCTGGGGCCTTCCCGCCAACCGTCTCTACGCATCGGTCTACGCTCCGAAACCCGGCGACCCGGGCGAGTTCGACCAAGAAGCATGGGATGTCTGGGCCGCGCTCTTTCGCTCGAAGGGTGTCGATCCTACGATACACATCGTAAATGGCAACGTGAAGGACAACTTCTGGATGATGGGCGAGACCGGCCCCTGCGGTCCATGCTCAGAGCTCCATGTCGACCTCACACCCAACGGCGACTCACAGGGCAAACTCGTCAACAACGACTCCGACCTCTGCATCGAGATTTGGAACCTCGTCTTCATCCAATACAACGCCGAGGCCGATGGCACATTCCGCGAACTGCCAGCCAAGCATGTCGATACCGGCATGGGCTTCGAACGCGCGTGCTCGATCATCCAAAACACCAAGGGTTTCACCGATTTCTCGAAAAAGCCCTCCAACTACGCCACCGATGTCTTCACCCCGATCTTCCGCAAGCTCGAGGAACTCAGCGGCAAAACCTATGTGAACATTTACCCCGAGCTCGGCGCCGACCGCTCGGCATTCAACGAAGAAATGAAAACCGCGATCGCCTTCCGCGTGATCGCCGACCACCTCCGCACACTCAGTTTCTCGATCGCCGATGGCATCATGCCCGGCAACAACGGCAGAAACTATGTCCTTCGTAGAATCCTGCGCCGCGCCGTGAGATACGGCCGTCAACTCGGATTCTCCGGCGACAAGCCATTCTTCGGCGCGCTGGTAGAAACTCTCGTCGCCCAAATGGGCAGTGTCTTTCCGGAACTCAAAACCCGCGAATCCGTCATCCGCCAAACCCTCGAGCAGGAAGAAGCCAGCTTCAACCAAACCCTCGACCGCGGATTGAAACGCTTCGAAGAAGCGATGGGGGAGAACACGCGCCCTCGCGTGTCACCTTCGGCGCCCTCGCCGAAGGGCATCTCAGAGCCCACTTATACTCGCCGCAACTTGCCACACTTCGAGCGACCATGGGGCAAATACATGGTCACTTTCACCACGCTTGATCGCGACATCCTTAATGATTCGGAACGCGACATTGTCCTTGCGTCCATTCTGCATGCCCGTGAATCCGGCCAGATGCACCTTTATGCCGCGTGCGTGATGCCGGATCATGTTCACCTGCTCATCGAACCAAACATCAAATCACAAACTGCGGAAGGCAATCCGGAGTTTTATTCACTCACCGAAATCCTTCAACCCATAAAGTCTGCCACTTCCCACAAAATTCTCAAGGCGCGGCGCGAGGCCACGGGAAATGAAAACATCAAACATCTCTGGGAAAAAGAGTCCTTCGACCGACTGATCCGCAGCGAATCGGACCTCATCGAAAAATATGATTATGTGATCTACAATCCCGTGCGTGATGAGTTCGTAAAACAAGCACAGGATTACCAGTGGACATGGTGCCGCGAGTTTGCGCAGCAAGTCGGAAGCGAGGGCGCTTCCAACGACACGCGGGGGCGCGTGTTCTCCCCTCCCCTCTCCGGAGACATCGCGTTCGAACTCTACGACACCTTCGGATTCCCAATCGACCTCACCGAGTTGCTCTGCGCCGAGCGCGGACTCAAGGTCGACATGCCGCGCTTCGAGGCACTGATGGAGCAACAACAAGAACGCTCCCGCGCTGCGAAAAAATCAACCGTCGTGCGCGCGCTCGAGATCTCAACTGATGCGGTCACCAAATTCACCGGCTTCGATGCGGATGAATGCGAGGCGAGCGTCCTCGAAGTTCACCCGCAGGACGATTCGCTTTTCGTCATCACCGACAAGACCCCCTTCTACGCCGAAATGGGCGGACAAAGCGGCGACACCGGCACCGTGGCGGCAAAAGAGCGCATCATCCCCGTCACCGGCGTGCAACAAATCGGCAAGGCCCGCGCGATCATCATTGCCTCATCGAGCGAAATCAAAGTCGGCGACAAAGTCGTTCTCAAGCTCGACGCCTCACGCCGCCGCCCGATCGAAGCCCACCACACCGCCACTCACCTGCTGCACTGGGCGCTCCACGAGGTCGTCTCGAAGGACGCCGCGCAGCAAGGCTCTTCCGTCGATGAAAATCGTCTGCGCTTCGACTTCAACAGCGCCGCTGTCACGCCCGAGCAACTCGCGGCGATGGAGGAAAAGGTCAACGCCGCCATCAAGGCCAATGATTCGGTTTCCTGGACCGAAGTGAAACATGCCGACATCAAGGGCCGCGCCGACATCATGCAGTTCTTCGGCGACAAGTATGGCGACATCGTCCGCGTCGTTCAGATCGGCGGCAAGGCGCACGAGCTCAACGGCTACTCGCAGGAACTTTGCGGCGGCACTCATGTCCGCCACACCGGCGACATCGGGCTTTTCAAAATCAAATCCGAAGGCGCCATCGCATCCGGCGTTCGCCGCATCGAGGCGGTCTGCGGCGATGCGGCATGGACGCACTTGAATGAAGCTGTCGAGAAATGGGATCAGGAACTCAAGGCCGCTCGCGCGAAACTCGCCGCCGCCAATGAGAAACTCGCCACGCTTGGCGAAGCCGCGGTGAGCGTGAATGACTTCCCGCACATCATGGCCGCGATGCTCGCAGAGCGCGCCGACATCGCACAGATCAACGCCACCTTCGCCCACGGTCAACGCACACTCGAGGAAACCCAGCAAGCCGCGATCGAAGCGGAAAAGCGCATCAAAAAAATCCAATCGTCGCAGGCGGCCCGACTCGCCGACGAAGCACTCGCCGAACTCATCGCCAAAGGCGAGCCGATCATCGTTTCCTTCGAGTCCGATGCCTCCTTGCTGCAAGAACTTCAAAACGGCCTCAAGAAAAAGAATTTCTCCAAAGCCGCATTGCTAGTCGTCGACGATGGCGAAAAGCTCCACCTCGCCACCCACTGCGGCGCCAATGCGATTGCCGCTGGTCTCAAAGCCGGCGACCTGCTCCGCGACCTTGCCGCCATCGCCGGTGGCAAAGGAGGCGGTAAGCCGGATCAGGCACGCGGCGCCGCACCACAGCGCGAGAAGCTCGCAGAAATCAAGGCCAAGGCGGTCACGCTTTTGCAGGCGTGATACCGAATCACTCGCTCGGCAAACCATCCGCAGCACCCGGTAGCGGCGTTTCTTGTTCGCGATAAAACACGCGATCCATCCGATCGAGGTAATCGGAGATCGGATCATTGCGGCGATGCGGGCGATCCTTCAAACGATCTTTCAATTGAAGGTAATCATCGAAGGCGCCACTGGTCTGCCTCGCGCGGGTGATCTCAAACCAATCGAGATAGTCACGCCCGCGGTCGACCCGCTCGATCATCGTCTTGCGGGTTTCGGCGAGCGATGCGAGACGCGCCGCGACATCAGCCGTCTGGTTTTTTGAAATCGCATCGAGCACCTGCTGGTACTCCTGCAACAGGGGCCGATAGGACGGGAAACAACGATAGCTCAACCTCACCAGTGCCTCGGCTGCAGGTCGCACGGCCACCACGCGCTCGCCTTCCTCGAGATCGGCAAGCTCGGTCCACGCATCGATCGGCTTCTGCTGCACAATGCCCTCGGCGTCGCGGAAGTTGAGACGCAACACCTCCGCAAGGCTGGCTTCAGTCTGGCGAATCGTCAGCACATCGGTGAGTTGGTTGAGCCCACCTTTGTTGGCCATTTGCAGCGCCCACCATTTTGCAAGGCTGGTGCTCGAAAGGTTGAGCTCCGGGAAATGCTTGCGCAGCAGGACAGGCATCTCGCCCTCGTAGGCGCCGACTTCGTTGAGAAATGCGCGAAAACCCTCGCGACCCTGCGGTTGCTCGAGCAAGGCCATTACCAAGGCGCCCGAAGAAACACGGAACGCCGCACGCATCGCCGTATCCATCTCGTCAAAGGCACGCTCACCGACCGCAAACATTTCCTCAATCTTGAACAAGCCACCCTGTTTGAAGAGTGCTTCGTACAATCGGCGGTCGCTCAAGTTGAGACTCCACACGGTGGCCTCACGCAAACCATCAGAAAGCCACGGCGGCACAAAAAACGGATGATCCAACGCATCGCCGCTGCGATCACGCAAGGCACGCTCGTAAAGCATTGCCGCCGTCACCGCACGCTTGAATCGCTCCTGATCAATGCCGCGGCTCAAGTGCACATCGATCTGCAACTGCGGCACTCCTTCGAGGATCCACAAACGCATGCTCACCGTGCGCGGCGGCAAGGGATCACCCGACTTGCCACTCAAGACCACCTTGACCGGAATTTTCCACGAATCTTCCTCCGTGGTGAGCTTCAGCAACTCATCCTTTGATTCCTCCGCCAACAAGGCCACCGACCCGCGCACCAGGCTGTCGCCGCCCGATACGCGAAATTGTTTGCTGCGGCTCACCACTTGGTCTGGCCCGACGGGTGCATCGACCGTTGGCTCAACGACCTGCGCCACCGGCGGTGCTTCTTCGGCGCGCAGCGGCGCCATCAGGCCGGACAACATCCCCAACGCCAACAGCAACCTTTTCTCAAAGGTGCGTGTGGGCTGAGGTTTTTGCGCGACAGGCATGCAGCCCTTTGATTAGCACGCGTAGGAACGCATGCAAGGACTTCGGCCCAAAAGAACAACGCACGATGCATGCTTCGCGAAATCATCCAGCATGCGCTGGCACCGCCGTCCGATCGAGCATTGCCCGCACTTCCTCATCTTCCACTTGCGGGAAACGCTCGTACCAATGACCCACCGCACCGAAGACCGCGGGCTTCATCAAGGCCACCAAGCGGTCGACCATCGGCTCGATTTCCATGCAAGTGTCGGCCGCCGCAACAGGCACTGCCACAACGATGCGCGCCGCACCTTGCTGACGCAAAGCCTGCACAGCAGCCCGCATGGTCGATCCCGTCGCAATGCCATCATCGATCAACAAAACCGTGAGACCTTTCACTGCCGGCGCACCGGCACGACCCCGATACGCCAACTCGCGACGACGCAGTTCCTCAAGCTCGATATCGACCTCCTTCTCAAGCGCCTTTTCGGAAATGTGAAGGTTTCGGATCACATCATCATTGAGCACCCGCACGCCACCACTCGCGATCGCACCCATCGCCAGCTCCTCCCAACCGGGCACGCCAAGTTTGCGCACGACCATCACATCAAGCGGCGCATGAATTTTTTTCGCCACCTCGCACGCGACCGGCACACCGCCACGCGGCAGGCCGAGCACGATGACCTTTTTGTCATCCGCGTACTCCGCCAGCTCATCAGCGAGCAAACGGCCTGCTTCAAAGCGATCCTTGTAAGCCGATCCCCTCACGAGCCACCCCTTTCCTTGATGCCGCCCGACAAATGTTTTTCGAACCACCGGGCGCTCAAGTTGGCAACCTGCTCAAGTTTTCCCGGCTCACTGAAAAGATGCGTCGCGCCCGGCACAATGCGCAGCTCAGTCTCGCAAACCATCTGCGCCCGCGCGTCTTCGTTGAGACGCAGCACCAACTCGTCGAGACTTCCAACAATCAACAGCGTCGGACAGCGGACCTGCTCAAGGACACCGCTCGCCAGGTCCGGTCGACCACCGCGCGAGACGACTGCCGAAACTTGATCGCCCAAATGCGCCGCCGCCACCAAGGCCGCCGCGGCACCGGTGCTGGAGCCAAAAAGCCCAATGTTCATTTCCTTCCACTCCGCTTGCGAAACAAGCCAATGCACCACGCCCTCAAGCCGTGTCGCAAGCATGTGGATATCGAAACGCAGGGCGCCCGTGGATTCATCCAAGCGCTCTTCTTCGGGCGTGAGCAAATCAAACAGCAGAGTGCCCATGCCCTTGTCGCGAATCGTTTCGGCCACCTGGCGGTTGCGCGGACTCTTGCGGCTGCTGCCACTTCCATGCGCGAAGATGACAATCCCCTCAGCTTTCGCGGGCACGACAAGATCTCCATCGAGCACCACACCATCCACGGCAATCGCGACTTCCTCGTCGTATGCCTCCATCACATTTTTCATGATCGTGCTTTTCATGACTTTTCCTCCCTTGCGATGCGAATCCCACCCTGCTCGCTCCATTCCTCGCCGCCCTCAAAGCGCATCATCGCCTCATCAAACAAGCGATGATCCAACTCGCGCGCGATCAAGTCCTCTTCCTCCGGATCAGGCGCAGCACCAATCGCTGCCGCGGCATCACCGCGCACGCTGCCGGGTGCTTTCATCGCCACACGCTGCGCCTTGCCCTCGCGCCTTTCACGCCGCTCCTTGGCTTCCCGCGTGTAACGCGTCCACGGCACCGCCCGCAAGCGCTGCGCCGGTATCGCACGCCCCGTGTCTTCACAAACGCCGTAGCGACCATCGATGATTCGCTGGATCGCGGCATCGATTTCATAAAGCGCATCATGCTCGTGAGCCAACATGCCCAAGGCAAGGTTGTGGTCGTACTCATCGCTCGCGCTGTCGGCAGGATCCATGCTGTGCGGCTCGATCGGTAACACGACTTCCGCCGATTGGTTGCGACCCTCGCTCAGAAGAATCTCACGCAACGACTGCAGCTGCCTGTAATGCCAATACCAGCGGCCCGGCACATGCAGCGCCGCAGGATCCGATACCATCGTTTTTGATTTCGTTTTCATTTGGAATTTTTTCCGGAGCAAACACGCGCGGCGGAATAAACCAAACACCCGCCGCAATGACCCGCACCCACCCGGGATACTGACCGATAATCGACATGTGCCCGCGCCGCCATCCGCCGCGCCATCAATCATCCATGCGCACGTCGCGAGAAAACCCATCCGCAAAATCCCCCATCGCCCGTGATCGCGTGATCACATCCAAGCCAGCATTCGCGCATCCTCACGCCCGGCTACGACAATCCCGCTACGAACAATCATGCGGACCACCCATTCAAATCAATCGCTCTCGAACTATCATGAATCGCGGGCCGAAAGCGGACCGATGACTAAAAACGGAAGGCCGCCCCTCCAGTGCCGGCATGAAGGAGCGACCGAAAGAACAACAAGAACAGCCGGCAAACCAAAACATACGATTATGAGCATACTGACCAAATGGAACCCACTAGGAAAATCCGAGCAATTCGACATCTTCCGCCCCTCGCTGCGCTGGGACCCCGTGCGCGAGATGGAAGATCTCATGCGCGGCATGCAACGCGCATTCACAAGCTGGCCGACCCGCACCGATGAATCCATGACGCTTGCCGAATGGGCCCCATCAGTCGACATCGGCGAAACCGATAAGGAATATGTCGTCAAAGCCGAGCTGCCCGAAGTCCGCAAAGAAGACATCCGCGTCAATGTCGACGAAGGCACCCTTTCGATCAGCGGCGAACGCAAGGCGGAAAAGGAAGACAAGGGCGTGCGCTATCACCGCCTCGAAAGGTCATACGGCCGCTTCGAGAGGTCGTTCTCGCTGCCGGATGAGGCCGATGCTTCGAAGATCACCTCCGAGTACAAGGAAGGCATTCTCACCGTCCATTTGCCAAAAAACCCGCAGGCAAAGCATGCCCCGCATGCAATCCCGGTGAGCTAGAGCATTTTGCTCTAAACCCGAAATCCCAAGTCGAAATATCATTCGAATCATTTTAACCACTGATTTCGCAGATTTACTGATTATCGAGGAGCGCATTTTTTGTGATTTTTCTTTATCTGTGCAATCTGTGTAATCTGCGGTCAAAGCCCTCTTTGTTTGCATTTCAACTTTCGAATTCGGGCTAAAGCATTTCCGTGAACTGATACGGAACCGTGTGCCCGCTCCGCCATAACCGGGCGCGCGCGAAACTGAAGGGCGGCCGCTGGAACGGGATCCGGCGACCGCCCTTCACATTTTTTCGGCGATCACACACAATCTCAAGCCCCGGCGTTCATGCGCGCGGCGAGCAGGCTGTCGACATGCTTGGCGAGCATGTCAGCCTCGAGGTTCACGCGTTGACCAATCTTGGCTGCATGAAGGTTGGTGTGATCCCAGGTGTGCGGCGTGATCCAAAATGTCGCGAGATTCCCCTTCAATGATGCAATGGTGAGCGAAATGCCGTCGATCGCGAGCGAACCTTTATCAATGCACAAACGCGCGATCGCATCGGGCAGCTCGACATCGACCACATGATCCTGCCCGCGTGCCTCGATGCCGCGGATTTTTCCGATCGCATCGACATGCCCTTGCACGAAGTGCCCGCCAAAGCGATCGCCGGCCTTCATCGCACGCTCAAGATTTACCACCATGTCGCTTGCCAGCCCGCCGAGCGAAGTGACATCGAGCGTCTGCGCAAGCAGGTCGAAAGCAATGTGATCGCTGCCGATCGCCGCCACCGTGAGGCAGCAGCCATTCACCGCGACCGAATCACCAAGCGCCAACTCGGAGGCAAAAGGAATCGCGAGAGCGAGCCGGGACTGACCCTTGCCCGCATCCAGCGACACCACCGTGCCAAGTGCTTCAATGAGTCCGGTAAACATCGATTTCAGGGGTTAGGCACGACCTGCTCCTGTGCGGGTGGCGCATCGACTGGATGCTCCTTGGCGTTGCCGTTTGGCAGAAACACAAAGCAAAGGTACATGATAATCGTGGGAATCAAGGCACCGAGGAAAAGGCCCAGCGGCGAAACACCACCGCGAAAATATTTTGCCAAGATGCTTTGCCCGGCAGGGTTTGGCGCATTCGCAATGACCGTAAGCCCACCACCGGTCACCGCACCGGCGACCACCGCGTGTTTCGCAGCGGTGGAAATCCCCTCGACCTGCGCCGCGAGATAAGTGATCGCCGCGTTGTCATTGAAAGCAGTGAGTACCGTCGCGCCAAACATCAGCGCTTGGTCATCAAGCGCCTTGATCACCGGCTCAATCCACCACCCTTGGCAGCCACCGTGGATGACGAGTCCCGCAAGAAAGAATCCGACAAGCATCGGGCTGCGCAGCGTGATGGGGTTTTGGTGATGGCCCGTCGCCATGGTGAAGGCGAGGAAGAACAGGAATCCGCCGATGAAGAGCACCGGGAAATGCGCCGTGTAAACCGTCCACCCAAGAAACGCGAGGTGCACCAATGTCACCCACGCAGGGATCGGATGATCTCGCTCTGACCATGGCGCGGCATGAAGCACACCATCCTCAACCCCATCGGCACGGTCCGAGAGCTTGAAGAGATCCTTGCGGAAAAATGCGAAATAAAGCACCGAGGAAATCGCAATGCCGATCAGCGCTTTCCAACCGAAGTGTTCCACCATGAACAGCGTGTCCCATCCCCATTTGCCTGCCACCATCAATACCGGCGGCGCGGCGAAATTCGTCAGGGTGCCGCCCACGGAGATGTTCACAAACAACAAGCCCAGCGTGCCGTACGCGAGCTTCGGCGATGGGTTGAGGTGGTAGAATTTTTTGCCAAGCAACAAGGCCCCGATCGTCATCGCTGCCGGCTCGGTGATGAAGGAACCCAGCACCGGCGCGATGACCAGCACGCTCATCCACCAAGCCGTGGGAGTGCCGCCACCAAGCGCCGCAGCCTTGGCCATCATCGCCTCAGCAAAACGCAACACCGGCCGGCTTGCGGCAATGGCCATGATGACCACGACAAAAAGCGGCTCGGTGTAAACCCGATCCTCCGCCGCATAGAGCACGAAGTCGTTCCACGAATGGAAATATACCGCGGCCCCTGCCAGCACGAGCACCCAGATGCCGAAGACCGCCTCAACCTCACCAAGAAAATGCAGAACGGTCGCCTTGAAGGAAACCTCGGCCACGCCATCAGGATGTTCGTCGTCGCGCACGCCGCGCAAACGAAGTTGCTCCTCATGCTTGTGCTCGTAGTGATGGGCCAAGCGGTTGATCGGACCCGCGGCGAAGGTATGCAAAATCGCTAGGAGGAAAACAATCGTCGCCGCCAGATTGAAGGGATCGGCCGCCGCGCGCGTCATGATGATTTCCATCACGCCACCACTGCTGGGCGCGTATGTTTCCAAGGGCTTGGGAAACGATGCGTACTGGACCTCACCGCCGGCGAGATTCGGATACGCCGGCTCATGACCCGCCGCGGCAAATGCGGAGGCTGATATCAGCATCCAAACGAAGCTCAGCAAGGGCAGTGTTCTCATGGCGGGCATGCGCCGACGATACATCGGAATCGGCACGATGATCCAGTAGGGAATTCATTCTTTGTCGGCGGGCCGATTAGAGCATTTTGAGGCCGCGATTTGCGACACGGCCGAGCTGATTGTCCCATCGCCTGCCCGGCGTCCACTACTTTGCGCATCCGTGGAATAGTTAGTGGTTTGTGGGGGCAGAGTCGAAGGTCTAAAAGTCCAAGGTCGAAGGTCTAGGAAGAGATCGCCTCTTCAAGTAACGCGGTCTCGCCGAGACCGCATGATTTTCCTGTGGCTGGGGCATCTTGCTCCAGGCCGTCCATGGAGCGTCCCGCTCCATGTTTTGAAGTAGCCGAGGAATCAGCTACTTTCGATCTGGCTGCTTCGTCTTCTAGTTTTCTGTTTTTTTGCCAAATCGAAACGCCGAGGCGCGGAGGGCTTCGCGGAGGAAATTGAAGTTATAAGACTTCGGTGACTGACCCCAGAGATGCTTATGCCGGCCTCACTATAATCACGATAGTCTATAATTTATACCTATGCAAGCTGCGTTCAATTTGTATGGCAAATAGAATGCGGCAATATGCTAGCTGATTAAGGTCATTTAAACCGCCAATCCTTTGGCAAGCCTCTCAATAAAACTCAAAAAACTTGGCAGTGATGGATTCCAAATTGCAAATACGGCAAAAGTGATAATGCAAAAAACAATATTTATTCCAGAGCTTACTTCCTCTTCAGGATCGGAAAAATTTCGAGTAATTGCAACTGGAGCAACTCCACCTAAGAGGGCAACAAGCCACCACAAAAAATCATATCTTTCGTTATCTGCTACTAAGGCAAGATGCGTAGCTTTGGCCGTGACTATTGGAAGTAATACCACAAAAGGGAGAGCTAAGCTTATACCAAGCAACATCTTTTTAATGTTACGATTTTCTGACTGACTGTCACCTTTGCACAACATGAAAAAAGGGATTGTACACAAGCTTACTAGACCTAGTGACACGCTGTGAATAAAATTAGCTACAATTAGTTTTATGAAGAAAATAAGAACCATGTTTAAAGGTTGATTGAATTGCGGTTTATTGTCTACGTTTTTTGGATATTTCTATTTATTTTGTCTAGGAAATATGACGCTCATCTGTAAGAATCCTAGGACGCGAGCGATCACCCTCCGCATATCTTACAAGGGACACCGTCACTTGGGCCACACGGGCTAGCAGGCGTGTAATACCGACATCCCGAATTGTGCCGCTTGCCGGTGCTGGATCTTGAATAGCTGAGACCAGTGGATGAGTCGGCACCCTGCGTTGGCTGAGTAAGGAATTGTTGTGGCCGGGCTGTCGGAGCTGCAGTCGTCGCACGGCGTAGGTTGGCGTTCTCAGCTTCTAAAACACGGACTTTAGCCTCAAGCTGCGAAATGCGCGCCTCATATTGTGCTGCTGACGCAGGTTGCCCAATGCCTGCTGCCTTACGCGACTCGGGGCTTATCATGTCCACGGGAACCCTGATAACTCCAAACTCCGTGGTAACGACCACCTCCGTGGCTGCTGGCGAGGCAGGGGAGATTTCGCCCTTGATCACAGATCCGTCATTGAGTTTGAGAACTGAAGGCGCGGCGCCAGCGTTTACGATAAGAGCCCAAATAAGAAGGAGCTGGTAGATGTGTGATTTCATTGCTTATGAGTCTACAAACTGAACCTAGTCTATCAAGACATTCAGTTTTCCGGGAAGCTGTAGGATTGGTGAGTGTCTTCATCCAGCCGTCACTCCATCTGACACGGTTCACGATCCTTCCTCATTTGCGCTGACCTTTGGTCATAATGGCTAATCCCCGATCAAATCTTGCAGCAGCCCGCTGCAAAATTGCCCCTGCCGATTTGGGTATTCATGATCTCTTCACATTTGCGTCCATTCGCGTTCATTCGCGGTTCAGCATTTTTCTTCAAAGAGTCGGCGGGGTTATTCGCTGATCAGAACATGGAGCGGGACGCTCCAATGGACGGCCTGGAGCAAGATGCTCCAGCTACGAGCAAGAAACGGCTTCTTCGATCCACGATCCACGATCCTTCTTCCTCTTCGCGTTCATTCGTATTTATTCGCGGTTAAAAACTCTTTCGACCCAATATCTCTTCTTCTTCGCGACCTTGGTGTCTTGGCGGTGAATCATTCTTCATAGAATCGGCGCTGCGGGCCGCATCGCCCTACCTGAGATGAAAGAAGTTTCCCGCAAGATGCGTGACACGGCCGGCGGGACGCCGGCGCTCCCCTTGAAGAAGCGATTTCTTCAATTTCTTACTCATTAAAAAAATTCACAGCCATCCCACAGGAAGGCTTTGCTTGGAGCGGAAAAAGGGCTGGTGTTGAGTTGAAATCCCTGCCACTCGGTAGGGTGTATGAACAAAACTACACCAACCCGCGCCAATGTGGTCGTCCTTAAGCAAATGCTCAACCTTATTCCTCGCGGAATGATTAACCGTC
>JBIKIR010000021.1:0-41656 GCA_044361475.1 Luteolibacter sp.
CTCAAGTCGTGCATGCGATAGGTGAAGCGGGCGTGGATTTCAGCAACGAGGGCCGCATTTCCAGCCTTGCGCGCGTCGGACAATTCCTTTGCCACTGTGGCCACGAAGGCTTCCGTTTGGATTGCAGAAAGGCGTTTCAAAAGCTCTGCATCGGAGATCCCGCCTGCGGGCATCGGTGGCACTTCGAGCAGGATGTGGATGTGGTTCGACATCAGGCAGTAGGACAAAATCCTGCAGCCCGAGAAATTTTCCTGCATGCGCATGAAGGCCCGAAACTTCTCACGCTCGGCCTGCTCAAAGACAAATCGCCGATCCACCACGCGGCTGATGCAATGGTAAATCGCCGGCTTTGCCGCCGAATCCTTCCACGGCGCCAACCACCGCTTGCTGCTCATGAGTCACCTCCCATGCCCCACCATTTACCACAGCCATCCCCGACGGCAAGAAGAATCTCTACAATTTGTCTGGGAAATTGTATGGATAGTGGGCTTTGGGCAGCGGCTTTAGTTTTGGGCGGCGGTGTTTTCTGCCCTTTGCTGAGAGCTTAGCGCGTTCCTTGCGTGTTGCGAAGCGCTCTGCTCTTGCGTGGTGGCCGGTCTGCGGTTAATGCCAGCGCCGCAATGGCTGCCATCAATTCAAACTTCCTCAAACTCAAGGCTGGTTACCTTTTCCCCGAGATCGCCCGCCGCGTGAAAGCTTACAGCGAGGCCCATCCGGATCTTGCGGCCCGCATCATCCGTTGCGGCATTGGCGATGTCACCGAGCCTTTGCCCCCGGCAGTGGTCAAGGCGATGCACGAGGGCGTGGATGAAATGGCGAGCCGTGAGTCCTTCAAGGGCTACGGCCCGGAGCAGGGCTACGAGTTTCTCCGTCAGGCGATCGTCGACAACCAGTTCGCGAACCTCGGCATCTCGGCCGATGAAGTTTTCATTTCCGATGGCTCAAAATGCGACACCGGCAACATCCTCGACGTCTTTGGCTACGGTAACACCATTGCCATCACCGATCCGGTTTACCCGGTCTATGTCGACACCAATGTGATGGCAGGTAACACCGGCGATGCGGATGAAAAAGGCGCCTACGCTGGCCTGCTTTACCTCGAGTGCAATGCGGCCAATGGCTTCGTAGCCGATGTGCCTACTCAAAAAGCCGACATCATCTACCTCTGCTTTCCGAACAACCCGACAGGCGCCGTCGCAACGCGCGCACAGCTTGAGGCTTGGGTGAAATACGCGAAGCAAAACGATGCGATCATTCTTTTCGATGCAGCTTATGAGGCCTTCATTCAAGACCCTGCGATCCCGCGTTCGATTTTTGAAATCGATGGTGCACGCGACTGCGCGATCGAGTTCCGTTCGTTTTCAAAAAATGGTGGCTTCACCGGCGTGCGTTGCGCGTATGTGGTCATCCCGAAAAGCGTAACCGGCAAGGCCTCCGATGGCAGTCGCGTGCCGCTTCATCAACTTTGGAGCCGCCGCCATAGCACGAAGTTCAATGGCGCCAGCTACCCGGTGCAAAAGGCCGCCGCCGCAGTCTTTTCCGAAGATGGCAAAAAGCAGGTTGCCGCTCTCATCGAGCACTACATGGGCAATGCCAAACTCCTTCGCGAAGCAGCTAGCGCCGCAGGCCTTCCGGTCTTTGGTGGGGTGAATGCTCCCTATGTCTGGGTGGGTTGTCCGAAGGGCCTCAGCTCATGGGACATGTTCGACAAAATGCTTAACGACGCCCAAGTCGTCATAACCCCGGGCTCTGGTTTTGGTTCGGCTGGCGAAGGTTATTTCCGCATCTCGGCATTCAACTCCCGCGCGAATGTCGAAGAGGTTTGCAGCAGGCTCAAATCGCTCATCGCGTAAACAGGGAAGAAGTTTCAATTTTTCAGTATTCAGCTGAACTTGAAGTCTGGAATTTTTCTCCAATTTCAATACTCGCGTTCGAGCATATGGGTTGCGATTTCTTGAAGCCTCGAGGCTTTATTGCCGAGAGGTTTGAGTGCTTCCATCGCGGCTTTGGTGAGCTTGGCCGCTTCTTTACGGGAGGCGCTGAGGCCGATGACTGAGGGGTAGGTGGTTTTTTCGACAGCCTGATCCTTGCCGGCGGTTTTGCCTAGGACTTCGGTGCTTTGGGTGACATCGAGAATGTCGTCGATCACTTGAAACGCGAGGCCGAGGTTGTAGCCAAAGCTGGTGAGCGCCTTGAGCTTTGCCGGGCTCGCGTTGGCAGTCATGGCGCCGAGGCGTAGCGATGTGGTGAGCAGGGCAGCGGTCTTTGCTTCGTGGATGCGCACGAGTTCGCGCTTGCCGAGTTTTTTGGATTCGCCTTCGAGGTCCATCACTTGGCCGCCGATGAGCTGTTTGCTGCCACCACAGCCTGCGAGTTCGGCGACATATTCGCGTGCGCCGTAGCGTTTCGTCGCGGGTGTTTGCGTGAGCACGATGAAGGCTTCGGTGAGCAATGCATCGCCGCAAAGCACGGCCATGCCTTCGCCGTAGACCTTGTGGCAGGTCGGGCGGCCACGGCGCAGGTCGTCATCGTCCATCGCTGGCAGGTCATCGTGGACGAGCGAGTAGGTATGCATCAACTCGACCGCGCAGGCGGGCGCGAGGGCTTTTGAAATTTTCCCACCACAGGCCTCGGCGGCGGCGAGGCAAAGCACCGGACGCAGGCGTTTACCGCCGGCAAATACCGCATAGCGCATGGCCTCGTGGATCGTTGTTGGGCGTTCCTTCGCCTTCGGCAGGAATTGGTCCATCGCTGCATCAACTTTTGCCGCGCGTGCCGCGAGGTAGGTTTTGAGATACATGATCGAAGGTGGTGGATCTTGGATGGTGGTGATGATCTTCGACCGCCCGTGCGTGCCGCGATTTCTCCTCAGAGGATTTCCGCGATTTGCACGGCATTGAGAGCGGCGCCTTTGCGGACTTGGTCACCGACGACCCAGAGGTCGAGGGCATTGTCGCAAACGATGTTTTTGCGAATGCGGCCGACGAGACAATCGTCCTTGCCGGTCGTGTCGAGCGGCACGGGGAAGAGCTTGTTGGCAGGATCGTCGACCACCTTGATGCCGGGCTTGCCGGCGAAGGCGGCGCGTGCGGCTTGTACATCGACCGGGCGCTTGAAGCTTGCGGTGATCGAAACCGAGTGCGAGCGGTAGACCGGCACTCGCACGCAGGTGCAGGAAACTTTGAGCTCTGGAAGATCCATGATTTTTCGACCTTCGTGCAGCATCTTGAGTTCTTCCTTCGTGTAGCCGTTGTCGGTGAACGCATCGACCTGCGGGATCACATTGAAAGCGATCTGGCGTGGATAAACTTTCGGAGTGAATGGTTGGCCGCTGGCGATCGCTTTGACCTGTTCCTCGAGCTCGATGATCCCTTGAGCGCCGGAGCCCGACACCGCTTGGTAGCTCGAAGCTATGATCGACTCGAGCCCGAAAGCTTCGTGCAGCGGCGCGAGCGCCATCAGCGAAATGATTGTCGTGCAGTTCGGATTGGCGATGATGTTGCGCGGGCGGTTTTTGGCGGCGGCGGGGTTGATTTCCGGAACCACTAGCGGGACACCTGGGTCCATGCGGAAGGCGGATGAGTTGTCGATCACCACCGCGCCCGCTGCTGCGGCTGAGGGGCCGAATTCTTTCGAAATTCCGCCGCCTGCGCTGAAGAGCGCGATATCGACATCGTTGAATGATTCGTGGGTCAGTTCCTCGACGACGATTTCCTGTCCGCGAAAGCTCATTCGTTTTCCCGCCGAGCGTGCTGATGCGAGAAGTTTGAGCTTACCCAGCGGGAAATTCCGCTGTTCAAGACACAGAAGCATTTCAACGCCGACGGCACCTGTCGCGCCCACGATTGCCACATGAGGAGGATTCATTGCTTTGGCCGGCGGATTGAGCCGGGCCGCAGAGCATAACAACTCCGCCCCTCATGGCAAACGATTCGTGAGGCCTTGTGGTCAGATCATTTCTTGGCCGGCGCTTCCTTTTCGGTGGCCTCGGCCTTGTCGGGCTTCACCTCGATCGACGAAGCAGTCATCGTGTAGTAAACCGTGACCTTGTCGCCGACCTTCGGAGTGCCATTGGTTTTGGTCTGCGCGGTGCGGGCGATTTCCCACTTTTCCTTGTCCTTTTGGACGACGATTTTCGTGTCGGTCACTTCCACCACCGGGCCGGTGGCCTGATAGGTGTTGCCGGCGAAGGCGGCGGATCCGATGGCGAGCGAGGCGAGTGCGATGATGGTTTTTTTCATGATGGTATTGCTTTGTTGAGCAATAGCTAAATTGTCAGATTTCCGTTAGGGCGAAAGAAAATTCGGCAGTTCAATACTGCTGGATAAGGAGCGAGTAGTTGTCGGCATTGCGCACTCGTTTGGAGAAATCGACCGGCATGTTTTTTTCGTTGATCACATAGTTGAGCCTTGGGACCTGTTCGCCCCGGCTGTTGCGATAATACGATTGTTCGATATAGCCGTAGTCCCTCGTGGCTGCCGCATTGTGGCTGAGCTCGTGGGCAAGCAAGCCTTTGGTCAGAAATCCGCCATTGATTTGCGAGCGGTTGAGGTGGATGACGGCATCGCTGCCGTGGTTTGTGTATGCCGCCATGGAGAAATAGCCCGAGAAATTTGTCGGGGTTCCTGAGAAAAGTCGTATCGTATACTTTTGCTTGCTGACTCTTTCATCCATCATGCGGATGCGTTCAAGTACCGCGAGGCGACACGCCTCGTTGTTGGTGCCAAAGATCGTCATCAGGTTTTGACGCGCCTCCTCATCATTTGCCTCAAGGCTCTGTCTTGTATGAGCCAGTGAGTTGAGCAAATTGCGCCAGACTTCACGGGTTGTTTCCTCCTCCTGTTTGTTGGCGTCGAGAATCACCGGATAGATGCCTGTTGTTGCGTATGGCGGGTGGTTGTTATTCGGATTGCGGCAAGCGTGCGAAACAAGGACCAGTGATGCCAATGACATGCGAAAAAACGAGAGAAGTCGGATCATGTCGAAACATGTTCCTGCCATTGGCCCTCCAAACCACAGATTGATGAGGGGTATTGTGGGTTATTCCCGTAATTGCAGAGATGGTCAAGATGTGCGGATGGACATCAGCCCGGATGGAATCGCACAAGTCCGTATGCCGCCGTTCACGCGTGGTACTCTTGGATGCTTTGCACCGTGAGTTCCTTTTCCTTGAGTGAGCGGATCGCCTTCACCGAGGCTTCGGCGGCGGCGAGATTGGTCGCGTGGGAAATCTTCTGCGCGATGGCGGTGGCGCGGATCTGGACCTCGTCGGCGCGGGCTTCGTGGCCGCTTGGCGTGTTGATGACGAAGTGGATCTCGCGGTTTTTCATCATGTCGATGACATTCGGGCGCGCTTGTTCGGCGAGCTTGAAGAGGCGGTTTGATGGGATGCCTTCGGCGCTGAGGCGCGTGTGCGTGCCGCCAGTCGAGTAGATGGAGAAACCGAGTGCGGCGAGGTCGCGTGCGACGGCGACGGCGCGGTCCTTGTCGCGATCGGAGACCGAGAGGAAGACATTACCGGAGGTCGGCAGCGGGTTGAAGGCGGAGATCTGCGACTTGGCGTAGGCCATGCCCCAATCGCGGTCGATGCCCATCACCTCGCCGGTGGATTTCATTTCTGGGCCGAGCACGATGTCGATGCCGGGGAAGCGGTTCCATGGGAAGACCGCTTCCTTCACCGAAAAATGCGGTGGCACGATCGTTTCGGTGTAGCCGAGATCCTTGAGCTTGTAGCCTAGCATCACCTTGGCGGCGAGTTTCGCGAGCGAGATACCAGTTGCTTTCGAAACAAATGGCACGGTGCGCGAGGCGCGTGGGTTCACCTCGATGACATAGAGTTGTTCGTCCTTCACTGCGAACTGGATGTTCATCAGACCGATGACCTTCAACTCGTGCGCGAGGTCCTTGGCGGCGCGGACGATTTCCGCCTTGATCGAATCGCTAAGCGAAAACGAGGGGATCACGCAGGCCGAGTCGCCCGAGTGGATGCCGGCCTGCTCGATGTGTTCCATGATCGCGCCGACGACCGAGGTCTCGCCATCGCTGATGCAATCGACATCGACTTCGGTCGCGTTGTCGAGGAAGCGGTCGACAAGCACCGGGCGCTCGGGCGATGCGGTGACTGCCTCGCGCATGTAGCGGGAGAGTTCGTCGTCCGAATAAACGATCATCATTGCGCGGCCGCCGAGCACGAAGGAGGGGCGGACGAGCACCGGATAGCCGATGCGGTTGGCGATGGTGAGAGCCTCGGTCTCGTTGGTGGCGGTACCGGCGTCGGCTTGCTTGAGCTTGAGCTTGTCGAGCAGGGCGGAGAAAAATTTGCGGTCTTCGGCGAGTTCGATCGACTTCGGCGAAGTGCCGATGATTGGCACGCCGTGGCGTTCGAGATCGGCGGCGAGGTTCAGCGGCGTTTGGCCGCCAAACTGCACGATCACGCCGAAGGGTTTTTCCTGGTCGCAAATGTTGAGCGCGTCTTCGAGCGTCAGCGGTTCGAAGAACAACTTGTCGGAAGTATCGTAGTCGGTGGAAACCGTCTCGGGGTTCGAGTTGACCATGATCGCCTCGTAGCCGAGCTCCTTCACCGCGAAGGCAGCGTGAACGCAGCAGTAATCGAACTCGATGCCTTGGCCAATGCGGTTGGGTCCACCGCCGAGGATGATGATCTTTTTCTTCTCGGTTTCGCGCGCTTCGTTTTCGTCGCCGTAGGTTGAGTAGAAATACGGCGTGAAGGCTTCAAATTCCGCGGCGCAGGTGTCGACGAGGCGGTAGGTTGGAATAATGCCGGCCTTTTTGCGTTCGGCGCGGATTTCATCTTCGTGGATGCCGCGCGACTTCGCGATTTGGCGGTCGGAAAAGCCGAGTTTCTTCGCGCGGCGCAGGTCGGTCGCTGCCAGAGATTTGCCCTCATCGGCGATTTCCTTGAGGTGCTGGAGGAACCACGGGTCGATGGCACTGGCGGCGTGGACTTCTTCGATTGTCCAGCCGTTCACGAAGGCCGTTTGCAACCAGAAGATGCGCTCGGCATTCGGGATTTGCAGCTTGCGGGTGATTTCCTCCTTCGTTGCGTTTTGTGGCTCCTTGCTGTCGAAGCCAAAGCCCCAGCGACCGGTTTCCAGCGAGCGCAGGCACTTCTGCATGCTTTCCTTGAAGGTGCGGCCAATGGCCATCGCTTCGCCAACTGACTTCATCGAGGTCGTGAGCACCGGGTTGGCGGTTGGGAATTTTTCGAAAGTGAAACGCGGGATCTTGGTGACCACATAATCGATGGTTGGCTCGAACGACGCGGGCGTTTCGCGCGTGATGTCGTTGGGCAGTTCGTCGAGCGTGTAGCCGACAGCAAGCTTCGCAGCGATTTTTGCGATCGGGAATCCGGTGGCCTTCGAGGCGAGCGCCGACGAGCGTGAAACGCGCGGGTTCATCTCGATGACGATCATGCGGCCGGTCTTCGGGTCGGTCGCAAACTGGATGTTTGAGCCGCCGGTCTCGACGCCAATCTCGCGGATGACTGCAAACGACGCGTCGCGCATGATTTGATACTCGCGATCGGTGAGTGTTTGGATCGGCGCGACCGTGATCGAGTCGCCGGTGTGCACTCCCATCGGATCGAGGTTTTCGATCGAGCAGATCACCACGCAGTTGTCCTTGCGGTCGCGCATGACCTCCATTTCGAATTCCTTCCAACCGAGCAGCGATTCCTCGATGAGGACTTCGGAAACCGGTGAGAGGTCGAGGCCGCGGGTGATGATTTCCTCAAACTCCTCGCGGTTGTAAGCGATGCCGCCGCCTTGGCCGCCAAGCGTGAAGGCCGGGCGGATGATCAGCGGGAAGCGGCCGATTTCCTCAGCCACCTTGCGCGCTTCTTCCATCGTGTGGGCGGTGCCCGAAAGCGGCAGGTCGAGGCCAATCTTGAGCATCGCTTCCTTGAAACGCTGGCGATCCTCGCCCTTGTCGATCGCGTCGGCATTCGCTCCAATCATGCGCACGCGGTGTTTGTCGAGCGCGCCGGACTTGAAGAGCGACATCGAGGTGTTGAGCGCGGTCTGGCCGCCGAGAGTCGGCAGCAAGGCATCGGGCTTCTCGCGGATGATGATTTTTTCGACGACCTCGGGAGTGATTGGCTCGATGTAAGTGCGGTGCGCAAACTCCGGATCGGTCATGATCGTTGCTGGATTGGAGTTTACCAAAATGACTTCGTAGCCCTCTTCTTTGAGCGCCTTGCAAGCTTGAACGCCGGAGTAGTCGAACTCACAGCCTTGGCCGATGACGATCGGGCCGGAGCCGATGACGAGAATTTTGCGGATCGAGGTGTCTTTGGGCATGGTGGGTGCGGGTGGTCGGCCTTGCGTTGGCGGCTAAATTGGGCGGGGTTTGGCAGGGAATGCGCGCCTTGTAAAGGGTGGGGTTGATTATCGTCTCAATTTTCCGGAAGCAGGGGCAGCAGGGGGGCATCGGGGTTGAAATCGGGCGGCAGGGAGTCTTGTAATTCCGGCTGCATGGATCCGCCATCGCTGCCCCGCGGCATGCGCGCGTAGAGGTCGCTCGGCCAGGCCTGCACGGCCATGGTTTCGCCTTTGTAGATAAGCGAAACGGTCTGGCCGTAGTAGCTCACGGAACCAAAGAGCGGATCAACCCCATTGCCGGACTTGGGGATGGTGTAAATCATGCGCAGCGATTCTTCGCTGCCAACCCAATCGAAGGGCAGGGTGGTCCAGACTTGGTTGACCCATGAGTTGTCCTCGAGTTGGACGATGTCGCCCTTGCTGTTGCGATTGAAAAACACGACCGAGACCGCGAGCTCGGCGATGTCGATTTCCTCGGTGGGGGCCTTTTGCACCGGGATGGTGAGGATGACTTGCTCGCCATCTTCGTAGTTCGAGTTTTTGAAAATCCGCACGCGGCCGAGCGAGAGTTTGCCGAGCATGGCATCGGGCTTGTCGAAGCCGTCACGCAATTTTCTAGCGGCGAGATCGTAGTATTTTCCCGCTTGGGAAATGCCCATTTCGAAGATCTTTTGGTAATTCGAGGTCGCGATGTCGTAGACCCCCATTTGTTCGTGAACGAGGCCGAGTTCGTAGCGGATGTTTGGGCTTTCGGGGGATTGGCTGGCGGCCTCCTCGAGCTTGACGATGGCCTTGCCCATGTCGCCGGCGACGCGTGCCTCGCGTGCCTCGCGAAAAAGTTTTTCGGCGCGCGGATCGGCGATTTCAGGCTCGCGCAAGGGGGTGGGGTCGGGTCGGCGTGGAGTCTCCGGCGCAATCGGCCGCGCGGGCGGTGGAGTAATTGGCGCCTGCGCGACCGCTGTGCTTGGCGGCTTGGCCAGCGTGGCATCGGGCACTCGCACGATCACCGGCTTGGCCACGGTCTTTTCGACGATTTTGACCTTTTGCGATTCCTCAAAGCGCGTTGCCAAGGCCATGCCGGCGACGAGCAGTTGCGCGATTGCCATCAGCGCGAGACCGCAAGCGGCGATCGTGAATGCCGGCACCTTCCCGCTTGAGGATGGTTGCGACGATGCGGGCGGCATGCGCGGACGATGGCGGCGGCCGTCGTGCGTGTCAATGCGGCGGCAGGATTGGGGGGCGGTTCGGAACTACTGCAAGGCGGCGTTGCCGAAGGCGGATTTCTGGCTTATAGCTGCCCCAGCAATGAATCCACCCGCGCCCCTGAGCTACTGCCCGGACCTGCTCCATTATCAACGCCGTTTGACCCGCGAGGTGAAGGTCGGAAATGTCGGCCTCGGTGGCCTGAATCCGATCCGCGTGCAGTCGATGATCACCTCCGACACCCGCGACACGCCCGCCTGCGTCGCCGAGGTGCTCGCACTCGCCGAGGCTGGCTGCGAAATTGTGCGGATCACCGCCCAGACGCGGATCTACGCCGCCAACCTCGAAAACATCGCACGCGAAGTCCGCGCCGCCGGTTGCGAAGTGCCGCTGGTGGCCGACATTCACTTCAAGCCGGATGCCGCGCTCGAAGCCGCCAAGTGGGTCGAGAAAATCCGCGTGAACCCGGGAAATTACGCCGACAAGAAGAAGTTCGAAATCCGCGAGTACACCGACGCGCAGTACGAGGAGGAACTCGAACGCATTCGCGAGGAATTTTCGCCGCTGGTGGAGTTTTGCAAGGATCGTGGTCGGGTGATGCGCATCGGCACCAACCACGGGTCGCTCTCGGATCGCATCATGAACCGCTACGGCGACACACCGCTCGGCATGGTGGAAAGCGCGCTGGAGTTCGCCCGCATCGCGCGTGATCACGATTACCATGATCTGGTGTTTTCCATGAAGGCCTCCAACCCGAAGGTGATGATCGAGGCCTACCGCCTGCTCGTTGCAAGGCTCGATGCCGAAGGGGCCGATTGGAACTACCCGATCCACCTCGGCGTGACTGAGGCCGGCGACGGAGAGGATGGCCGCATCAAGAGTGCCATCGGCATCGGTTCACTGCTCGCCGACGGCATCGGCGACACCGTCCGAGTCTCGCTCACGGAGGACGCTGTACATGAGATCCCTGTGGCAAGGGCGCTGGTGGAGCCGTTTAACGCAAAATGTGGCTGGGACTTGCAGTCCCAGTACGTCGTCGGGACATCCTGTCCCGACCTCAACCAGCTTGCCCAGACCATACGTCCTGATTGGTCGCAGTTAAAAAAACGTACCTCCACGCACCTCCCGCATTGGCGCATTTCGGGTGCTACATATGCTGTAACTTTTCGTGCCAAAGATTCGCTCCCCTCATCAGTTCTTGAAGAATACAGATGCAAGCGAGAAATCTTGTTGGAGCGCGTGGCAATGGTGATGAAATCCGCCGGGTCACGTGATGCTACTCGCGAATTGCTACCGATTCGCGCCGAGTTGGAACTCCTAACTGAAACCATCATCGAGCCTGCGCTGCATGCGGCGGAGGGGCTGCATCCGCTTTCGGACCCAAACATCGCCCAAGCCGTCTGCGACGCTCTTAAATTTTTCGATGGCGATCGCTATGACCTGCTCGCATGGTCCGTGATGCCCAACCATGTGCATGCTGTGCTTGCGCCTCGCGAGGGGCACGAATTGGAGAAGATTGTGCAATCATGGAAGATGAATACGGCCAAAGAGGCGAACCGGATCCTCGGTAAAAATGGCACTTTTTGGCAGGAAGAGTACTACGATCACATTGTGAGGGACGGGGAGGATTTGAAGCATCAAGTGCGTTATGTTTTGAACAATCCTACCAAAGGAAGAGCCTCTGACATCTGGACCGGCAGCATCTTTGGGACTGCAAGCCCCAAAGACGGACTGGGACTGCAAGTCCCAGCCACTACCATTACCACCCCAAAAGATTTCACTCCTTCCTACGATCCTTTTAACTACGATAGGCGTAGTAGTTCAGCGGTGAGGATCATGGGTCACGAGCTCGGGGCAGGTCACACGGTCCGTGTGTTCACAACGCAGGAAAAATGGAATGCTTTGGCCCATAAGATTTCCTCGATGGGAGATTACAAACCGGAGATCATTGTCGAAAAATCCGGCGTTGTGGAAATCGATCCGACCGATGACGCGGCGGTTGCGGCGGTGAATGCCAGGCCCGAGCCCAGTCTCGTGACGGTGGCAGATGGCACTGGTATGGAGGTCATCCCAGCCTTCCGTCTGTTGGTATCGAAAGTGGAGGTCCGGCATCCGATCCTGCTCAAGGATGTGTTGCAAGTACCGACGGAAAATAGCGATTTCCTGCACGCACTTTTGCCTGCCGCACGCAACATCGGATCGCTCCTTTGCGATGGCATCGGCGATGCGGTGCTGATCCGCGGCGAGACTGCGCCGGGTCAATCGATGCGCCTCGCCTACAACATCCTGCAGGCCGCCGGCACCCGCATTTTCAAGACCGATTATGTCGCGTGCCCGAGCTGCGGACGCACACTCTTCAACCTCCAATCGACCACTCAAAAAATCCGCGCGGCCACTGGCCACCTCAAGGGAGTGCGCATCGCGGTGATGGGTTGCATCGTCAACGGCCCCGGCGAAATGGCTGATGCCGATTTCGGCTATGTCGGCGGCGCACCGGGCAAGATCAACCTCTATGTCGGCAAGACGCCGGTGAAGTTCAATATCCCCGAAAATGAAGCGGTCGAGCGCCTTATCGACCTCATCCGCGAACACGGAAAATGGATCGAGGCCCCCGCGCTTGCCAACACCGAAGCCTGAGCCAATGGCGGATTCCGACACACTCACATTGACGCGCCAAAGCACCGAGCTTGATGTGCCGTGGAATGTCATCGTGCATGACGATCCGGTAAACCTCATGGGCTATGTGACCATGGTGCTGATGAAAATTTTCGGCTACGACGAGAAGCGCGCGTCGAAGCTCATGATGGAGGTTCACCAGCTGGGACGCTCGGTCGTGTGGACCGGCCGGCGCGAGCGTGCCGAGATGCATGCCCAGCAATTGCAGGCGCATCAGTTGAAGGCGACGATCGAGAAATCGGCATGAAAATTTCTCCAACGATCATGGGCGGTCTGCGGATCGATGCGGAGGGCGAGGCTGATTGGCATTTGCTCGACATGGTGGTGAAGGACGCGGCGTCTTGCGATCGCGGGCTTGCCACAAGGTTGGCCGACGCGATTGACGATCGGGAAATAGCGGCCGATTGGAGTGAGTGGGTGGTGCCCGAGCTTGAGGAAGGCTTCGAAGCCGAGTTGGCGTTTGTGAAAATGGCTATTGAAACCGCGCGCAGCGAGGCATCCGGCGGGGTGGGGCCTTTATGGGTCATTCCCCGCGAGGCGCAGCGGTGGTATGGCGCGCTGAATCAAGCGCGCATGGCGCTCGAGGCTCGTTATCATTTTGGCCCGAGCGATGGCATCGACTTCGAAAAGCTGCCCCTCGAAAAACGCGGTGCCTTCATGCGCTCGCAATTTTACTGCGCCCTCCAAAGCGCCATGCTCGAGCATGTGATGCGATAGGCGCGGCGGGTGTTTCAGCCATGATGCCAAAATTTTCGGTGTCCCGCCGTTTTTGAGCATTGCCGTATTATCAAGAAGTGTTTAGGAAGCGGGGAAGAAAACTCCGAGCCGTCCGGATCGGGATTTTCACGGTTTTTTACGCATTTTTTTCCTGTGTCCAAGTCCCTCAAAGTCCTGATCGCCTGCGGTGGCACGGGTGGCCATTTGTTTCCCGGCATCGCCGTGGCCGAGGCGATGCGCGCGCGGGGGCATGAGGTGCGGCTTTTGATTTCCGAAAAAAAGGTCGATGCCGAGGCCTCGGCGAAGTACCCGCATTTGAGCTTCGAGACGGTGCCGGCGGTGGCCAAACCTGCGACTTTTTCGCTGCGGATGTTGCCATTTGTGTGGAAACTTTGGGGTTCGATCCGCCGCTGCCGGGGGATTTTGCGCGGATTCGGTGCCGATGCGGTGCTGGGCATGGGTGGCTTCACCTCGTTGCCGCCGGTGTATGCCGGCCACAAGCTGGGTCTCAAAACTTTTGTGCATGACTCCAACGCGCGTCCTGGTCGAGCCAATGTCCTCACCAGCCGTTTTTGCACGCAGGTGTTTCTCGGTCTCGATGCGGCCAAAAGTTTCTTCGGCGGTCGGGCTACCGTGCTCACCGGCACGCCAGTGCGGCCGGAGATCAAGTCGCGGCCCACGCGTGGTGAGGCGGCGGCGCTCTTTGGATTGGATCCAGAAAAAACGACGATTTTGGTGACCGGTGGCAGCCAAGGTGCGCGGCGTTTGAATGAACTTTGCGCCGGCGCGGCGGCGAAGTTTCTTGAGGGCATCCAGGTCCTGCACATTGCCGGCGCGCTGGATTTCGACCGCGTTTCGCAGATTGCCGGCGCGCGCGCGAATCATCGAGTGCTGGGGTTTTGCGACCGCATGGCCGCCGCCTATGCCGTGGCCGATCTGATCATTTCCCGCTCGGGTGCCTCGAGTCTTACGGAAATTTCCATTGCTGGGCTGCCATCGATCCTCGTGCCTTTTCCCTATGCGGCCGACGACCACCAGACGCGCAATGCCGAGGTCTTCGAGCGCGCGGGTGCTTCCAAACTCGTGCAAGAGCGCGATCTTGACGAAGGAAAACTCGCCGCGCTGGCACTTTCGATTTTGAATGACCCCGCCGCATCCGAACGCATGGCTGCCGCCGCGCGTTCGCTTGCCATTGCCGATGCCGCCGAGCGGGTTTGCGCGGCGATCGAGGCCACTTTTTCAAATCCATGAACGAACTGAGTCAACGCCTGATGGACCCCTCGCCGCCGCTGCGCGTGCACCTGATCGGTGTCGCGGGATCCGGCATGAGCGGTCTGGCTTTGTTGCTCATGGGCATGGGTCATCGCGTGAGTGGATCCGATCGCGTGACCACGGCGGAAACCGAGCGCATGCAGCGCGAGGGTTTGATGTTTTCATCGCCGCACACGGCCGAAGCAGTGAAGGACGCGGACTTGGTGGTTTATTCCTCGGCGATCCGCCCGGAAAATCCATCTTACGCCGCCGCTAGTGCCGCTGGCATCCCCTTGCTGCGCCGCGCCGAATGCCTTGCGGCAATTTTGCACACCCGCAAGGGAGTCTTGGTCTCGGGCACCCATGGCAAGACGACCACTTCGTCGATGACCGCTCATGTCCTGCGCGAGGCGGGCCTGCAACCGAGCCATTATGTCGGCGCGGAAATTCCGATTCTCGGCACCAATGCCAAGTGGTCGCAGGACGGCGAATACATGGTCGCCGAGGGCGATGAAAGCGACGGCACGCTCGCGATCTATCGGCCCGAGCACGCGGTGATTCTCAACATCGAGGCCGAGCATTTGGATTTCTATCGCGACCTCGATCACATCCGCGAGGTGTTCACGAAAATGGCGGATCAGACTCGCGGCTCTTTGGTCTATTGCGCTGAGGATCCTGTCGCGTGCGACCTTTGCAGCAAGCGCTCTAACACGATTTCTTACGGCTGGGCCGATGCGGATTTCACGGCGAGCGATGTGCGCGACTTGCGTGGCTCATCGGCCTTCACCGTGACCAAGCGCGGCAAGGTGCTCGGCGATATCGAGCTCGGCATTCCTGGGCGTCACAATGTCCTCAACGCGTTGGCGGCGATCGCGTTGGCCGATGCTTGTGGTGCGGAGTTCTCGCTGGTCGCTCGCGCGCTGGCGGCATTTGCCGGCGCGAAAAGGCGATTCGAAACACGCTACCTGTCGGCAAATTTCCGCATCGTCGATGATTACGGGCATCACCCGTCGGAGCTTGCCGCCACGCTTCAAACCGCGCGCTCGCTCAATCCGAAACGGCTCGTCGTGCTTTTCCAACCGCACCGCTACACCCGCACGCAAGCGCTTGCCGACGATTTCGGAAAAGTCCTTCAGGCGGCCGATCTGGTTTTCATCAGCGATGTCTATGCCGCCTCCGAAACGCCAATTCCGGGCGTGTCGGGTCAGACGCTCGTCGATGCGATGGCGCGCCATGGCAAGGTGCCCGCGAAATTTTTGCCACGCTTGGACAAAGCGCATCATGTGGTGGGCAATGCCCTGCAGCCCGGCGATTTGCTCATCACGCTCGGCGCCGGCAATGTGCACGAGGCCGGCACGCGCATCTCGAGGGACCTCAAGACGCTCGAGGAAATCAAGGCGCTCGCGCCGAGCGGTGGCATCGATGGAAAACTTTACGAGCCGATGGGCCGTCACACGACCTTGCTGGTCGGCGGTCCGGCGCAGTTTTGGCTCGAGCCGCATGATTTCGAAAGCATGGCCGCGATGGTGGGCTATTGCCGCGAGCGTGGCATTCCGGTGCGCGTGGTTGGCCGCGGCTCAAACTTGCTGGTGCGCGATGGCGGCATCCGCGGCGCGGTGATCCATCCGAGCGGCGGAGCATTTTCTGAGGTGAGTGTCGGCGCGAATGGCGAGATCACGGCGGGTGCCGGCGTGCGGCTCAAGAAACTTGCCAGCGTCGCGGCGGCTGCGGGCATCGGCGGCTTTGAATGGATGGAAGGCATCCCAGGAAATGTCGGCGGCGCGCTGCGCATGAATGCCGGCGCGATGGGCATCGAAACATTTGATCAAGTCCGCCGCGTGACCTTTCTCGACGAGGATGGAACGATCCGCACGCGCGAGCGCGATGATGTGATCGCCCACTATCGCAATGTGCCCGAGCTGCGCCGCAATTTCGCCCTGCAGGCGGTATTCTTTGGCGAAGCCGACACGCCGGAAAACATCCAGTCGCGCTGGGACGAATCACGCGACAAGCGCAAGTCATCCCAACCGGTAATGGCTTCCGCCGGCTGCACTTTCAAGAACCCGCAGGAGATGCCCGCCGGCAAGCTCATCGACACGCTCGGCCTCAAGGGTAGCCACCGCGGCAAGGCTGCGGTCTCGGATGTTCATGGCAATTTTATCGTCAACCAAGGTGGCGCCAGCGCCAGTGATTTGCTGCAGCTCATCGATTCGATTCGCAGCACCGCGCGAAATGAACGCGGCATCGAACTTGAAACCGAAGTGAAAATCATCGGCGACGATGAAGCCCAATTTTAAATCAAAAATTCAAAGACCAATCATGAGTTTGGAGTCGATCAAAATTGCCGTGTTGATGGGTGGTCCGGGTTCGGAGCGCCAGGTCTCGTTGGCCTCGGGCGCGGCGGTGCTCAAGGCGCTGCGTGAGCGCGGGCTGAATGCCGAACCGGTTGATGTGACCTCGACCACGATCGATCTTCCGGCGGGCACTGGGCTGGCATTCAATGTCATCCACGGGACCTTCGGCGAAGATGGTCGATTGCAGGAAACCCTCGAAGCGATGGGTGTGCCATACACCGGCGCGGGCGTGAAAAGCAGTCGCACGGCATTCGACAAAAACCTTGCGAAGTCCGCCTTTATCGCCGCCGGCGTGCCGACCCCGCGCGCGGAAATCATCGATGTTTCCCAAGGCCCGCGCCTGCCATCGTTTGCCGCGCCATTTGTCGTCAAGCCGCCACGCGAAGGCTCCAGCGTCGGCGTGAACATCGTGCGTTCACAGGATCAAGCCGCGAAGGCAATGGCCGACGCGGCGAAGTACGGCGATGACATCCTCGTCGAGGAATTCGTCGATGGCATGGAGCTCACCGTTGGCATCGTCGATGATCAAGCGCTGCCGGTCGTGCACATTATTCCGCCCGAAGGCGTCTACGACATGGCCAGCAAATACCCGTGGCTTTCCGGCGCAAAAGGCAGCCAATACATTTGCCCGGCCGACCTCGATGCGGCGACCACTCGTGCGGTGCAGGAAGCGGCGCTCGCTGCGCATCGTTCGCTTGGTGTGGAAATTTACTCGCGCGTCGATGTCCTGCTCGATGCGAGCAACCGCCCATTCGTGCTCGAGGCCAACACCATTCCGGGCATGACCGAAACGAGCTTGCTGCCCAAGGCCGCGGCCGCGACCGGCATTTCCTTTGGCGACCTTTGCGCACGCATCGCCGAGCTTTCACTGGCATTGAGATCGTAGCCCATCGATTGAAACCCAAACGCACCGCCGCCATGAAAAACAAAAGCACCGCAAGCCGACGCCACTCGCGACAAAATGTGTTGCAAGTCCGCGTGATGACCCCGCGCATCGCATGGCTCGGCTTCCTCGGGTTTTTTGGCAGCCTCACCAAGCTCGCCTGCGTGGTCGCGATTCTCGCCGCGCTCGGCTGGGGCGTGTGGCGCGGCATGCAGGTCGCGTTTTATCGCAATCCGGACTTCCGCCTGCAGGTGATCGATCTGAATGCAAATCCGGTGATCGATGAGCTCCGCGTCGCATCGGTGATCGGCATCGACTTGGCATCGAACCCAAGCCTTTTCGACGTCGATGTGTCGAATGCCACCGAGCAGCTCAAGGCACTGCCGGAAATCACTGATGCGAAAATCGAGCGGCACATGCCCGATACGCTCGTCGTGCGCGTCACGCCGCGCGTGCCCAAGGCATGGATCCGCTTCAAGGGGGCTGGCATCAACGAAGTGCGCAAAGCCGGCGGGCTGCTGGTCGATCAGGATGGCATCGCCTACCAATGCCCCGAAAGCCAGATCGATTCGACACTGCGCCTGCCGGTGATCGATTTGCCAGCCACGGAAGATGCCAAGCCCGCTGCCGCCGGTCGGCGCATCGAGCAGCCTGAGCTGAGTTGCGCGCTCGCCTTGATCAAGGCCATTTGCGAGGTCGATGCCGACGGCATGCAGTGGATCGATTCCATCCGCCAAGCGAACAAATGGTCGCTCGAGTTGGTGACGCGCGATGGCACGACTGCGGTCTTTGGCCTTGGCGATCAACGGCGCCAGATCGAGAACCTGCGTGCGGCGCTTGCTCACGCTGGCAGCCGCGGCTATGTGATTGATAGCATCAACCTCATTCCCAAATACAACACGCCCATCACCATCCGCAGCGAAGCCAAGCCACCAAAAGCGATCCCGGTCGTGATCGATGAAACGGCGGCCAACGATCGCGCGGATGAAAAAAAATCCACCGCCGCCACGACCCGCAACTAAACCTTTCATTCGCCCGCACACCCATGGCTCGACGCAGCAAAATCCATGTCGGAATTGAAATTGGCACCAGCAAGACCTGCCTCGTGGTCGGCGAGGTCAAGCCCGACAGCGCGATCAAGATCCTCGGCATCGGCGAAACAAAAAGTGCCGGCGTGCGCAAGGGGGAGATCTTCGATTACGCGCAGACCCGCGCCTGCCTGCGCGACGCGCTCGCCAAGGCTGAGGATGCCGCCGATGTGGAAATCGGCAGCGTTTATTTGGCGGTCACTGGCTCCCACATCCAGGGTGTGAACCACCGCGGCACCTACCGTTTGCCGGATGGCGAACCGGTCGTCGGCCCCGAGCATGTCGAAGAGGCCCGCACGATCGCCCGCGAGGTCCACATCCCGGCCGACCATGTCTACATCCACCCGATCATCCGCAACTACTGGCTCGATGGATTGGAACACTCGACCTCGCCGGTCGGGCTGTTTGGCAAAACGGTGGAGGCGGATTTCCATGTCGTTCATGGCATCGGCACGCGCATCCAGAACAGCATCAAGCTCGTTAGGGAAATGCCGCTCGAGGTCGACGACATCGTCTTTTCGCCGATCGCCACCGCGCAGATGGCGCTCAACCGCGAGCATCGCGAGAATGGTGCCTTGGTCATCGATATCGGTGGCGGCACGACCGATTACGCGCTCTATCTCGGCGGAGTGATCACCGCATCGGGCTGCATTCCGGTCGGCGGCGATCATGTGACCAACGACATCCACCTTGTCACGAACTTGCCATTTTCCAAAGCCGAGCAACTCAAGATTACCGAGGGCGATGCCTCGGGTGATCCGGCGAAATCGGTCGGCACCGCGCGCCTCCACGATGATCGCGGCTTCGCCGAAGTCGAAGTGAGCCGCGCCGTGCTCAACGAAACGATCCGCCAACGCTTGGAAGAAACCCTGCGCTTGGTGCTGCGCCAACTGCCCGAGGGATCGATCGACGCGATCGGCGCGGGTGTTTTCCTCACCGGTGGCACCAGCCTCATGCGCGGCTTCGACGAGCTGGCCTATCAAGTCTTTGGCCGCGACATCTATCGCCCCGAGCCACCGGAAATCAGCGGCATCCAAGCAAGCTTCCGCGATCCTCGCTACGCGACCGCGATCGGCCTCATCCGCTACGCCTTGATCGTTGAGGCCGAGCGGGTATCGCCGCCCGGATTTTTTGGCCGCATCTCACGGATGTTCTGGCCCTTCGGAAATTGAGAAAATTTTTTCATCGTCCCGCAACCTCTGCATTTCACCAACCCATGATCTCCCACTCGCGAGCGAACCGCCCGATCGTAGACCCCGCATCCGTCAAAATCATCGGCATCGGTGGCGCGGGAGCGAACCTCATCGAGCGGGTCGCGCTCGATGGCATGGATGCGGCCGGCCTGCTTTTGCTCAGCGCCGATGCGCGGGTGCTCGGTGCCTGCGTCGCGCCGGAAAAAATCCAGTTGGGCGAGAGCCTGCTCAAAGGGCTGGGCGCCGGTGGCGATCCCGAGCTCGGGGAAAAAGCCTTGCTCGAGGCGGAGCCAGCATTGCGCCGCAGCATCGAGGGCCATGAGTTTGTCTTCATTTGCGTCGGCCTCGGCGGCGGTACGGGATCGGGTGCCGCGCCGACTGTCGCGCGCATCGCCCGCGAGGCAGGTGCCTTTGTGGTGGTCATCGCCACCATGCCCTTCGCCTTCGAAGGGAAACGCCGCCGCGAGCAAGCCGACGACGCCCTCGCAAAACTTTCCGCCCACGCCAGCGCATTGATCACCTTCGACAACAACCGCATGGGCGAAACGGTGCTCGCCAAGCAAGGCGCCCACGATGCCTTCGCGGCCACCGACCAACTCATCGGCGAATCCATCCGCGCCATCACCCGCATCGTCACGCGCCCAGGACTCATCCACCTCGGCCTCGACGACCTGATCAGCGCCCTCGGCGACGCGGTCTCGCCCTGCCTCTTCGGCTTGGGCCTCGCGGAAGGCAAGGATCGCTCCAGCGCCGCCCTCCGCAAGGCCATCGCCAGCCCGCTGCTCGATCAAGGCGCGCTGCTCAAGGACGCCCAGACCGTGTTGGTCCACGCCTGCGGCGGCGAGGACCTGACCCTTTTGGAAATCGAGCTGCTGATGCAGGGCCTGCAAAAATTTGTGCGCGAAGACGCCCACCTGCTTTTCGGCGCAGGGATCGACCCCTCGCTCGGCGGCGCGCTTTCATTGACCCTGATCAGCTCGCTGCCCGATGGTTCTTTTCTCCCGAGCGTGCGCGAATTGCCGGCAGCACGCGAAGAGCCAGCGGAAAAAACATTTCCCGAGCCCGCTGCCAAACCGCAGGCCCAGCCCGAAGAAGCGCCGCTCTTCGCCGCCACCCCAAGCACGGAAAAGAAAGCCCCCGAGCCGGAAAGTTTTTCCGCGCTCTCAAGCACGGCCGCCGAGCCCTCGGGCCTCGAGCTCTTTGAGTCGGCGCCCGCCGCGCCGCCTCAGCAAGAAGTGGAACCCATCGCGCCACCAGCCCCCGAGCTGGAACCCGCGGCAGCGCCCAAGCGCGCAAAAAAACCAACCGAGCCGGGAAGCGATGCCCAGAAGGTCAAACTCAGCGTCAAAGCCACCGGCACCCAGAGCGAGCTTTCGCTCGACTCGGTGCCGCGCGGGCGCTTCGAAGGCGAAAATCCGAATGTCTTCGAAGGTGAGGACCTCGATCTCCCGCCCTTCCTCAGGAAGAAGAAATAGACGGACGCGCGACCCAGCCCTCGTCCAGGACCTGAAAGCGGATGCAAAAGAGGGCCAAATGTTTAGGCTTTCTTAAGTAAATACCTTGATTTTCCCCTTGAATCAAGGGAGAAAATATTTTTAAGTATGAACACAACCTAATAGCGCAATCTGACATTAGGTATTAGGGTTGTCGCCTAGGCGTCGTGCACCCAAACCCTTACAAACCCATCTGGAATCTCCGCAAAGCCCTCGATAAACTCCAAGTTTTCATATATCCAACCATGAAAGCCCGAAACAACACCCTGCTGCAGCTTGCCATAAAGTCCATCGGCATGCCCCTTGTCGTCGCTGCATCGATGATTCAAGTCGCTCACTCGCAGACGACTGTTACCTATACCATGCAGGACGCTAATTTCCCTACCCAGTTCAACAGCGGCGGGGACTTTTTCAATAGTGGCAGCACAGAGCTCGGCATGTGGGCGAATTCGGGCTCCAAACAAACGGTTGGATGGCAGAATTTTTCCACTACGGGTGCCGCCGGGGGCACGGCAAGAAATCTGCAGGTCGGTGATGTCTTCACAACCACTGTTTCAGCAACACGTGCTTTCGGGCAGATTGGTTTTTCGCTCAACGCGGGTGGTACTCAAGGCTCCAGCTACGACAACAGAATCAGCGGCTCGAGAATGTACATTTCTACGGACAACTACGCAGCTTGGAGCGCGAAGGGATTGTCCGGCGGCGGAACGAGTTCGCTTTCTTATGCCCCCTTGGAGAATACTTTTAAAGATTACAGATTTACGGTCAGAGTAACCTCTCAGACCACGGCAGATGCATACCTGACAGTCGATGGGACTGACTATCGTGCCTACAATCTTACCTTGGCCGGCAGCGCTGGATCCAACATCAGTTCTTTCTCGATATTCGGGTCCGACATGTGGGACGGTAGTAGCAACGAAAATGCTTATTGGAAGCAAACGACCAGCGTGCAAAATAGCGGGAGAGTTGAGCTTGGCTATTATGCAGGCAGTTCCTCGACGCTGACGCCAGGCATCGTGACCGACGGTCTTGCCGCAAACAGCACTTCGACAACATCTGCCAACGCAGTCTTCGTCGGCGGTGACGCCGGTTCTCAGGTGAACCTCACGCAAAACAATACATACACCGGTGCCACAACGATCAACGCGCTGGCCACTGCTGAGGCTCAGCATGCCAACGCGCTTGGCACCACAGCTGCCGGCACGACTGTCACCAACACCGGTACTCTCAAGCTCTGGAGTGCTAGTAGCATTTCATACGCTTCAGAAGCCCTCACCATCAACGGTCTCGGCAGAGCCTACGGAGATGTGGCGGGCGACGCGGGTGCTCTGCGCAGCAATGGTGGTAACAACACCTGGAACGGCAACATCACCCTAGGCTCAAGCTCGCGGATCAACTCGGACACCGCCGGTGGTGCGGGCTCCTTGACCATTGCGGGCAACATTTCCGGCGGTTCCAATGTGCTGTATTTGGGTACCAAAGTTGGTGCCTCCGCCAATATCGCCATCAGCGGTGCCATCAGCGGCGCTGGTGGTTCTCAGGACGGCACGACGACATCGCTCTTCAAGGACGGTGCGAACACGCTCACTCTCTCCGGCAACAACACCTATTCGGGTGACACCCGAATCACCAATGGTGCCCTCACCGTGGCCTCCGGCGGTACCCTTGGCGACGGCAGCTCCGATGTATTCATCTCCAGCGCCGGCTCGCTCAATGTCAACACCAACACCACGGTCGCATCGGTTCAGGAAACCGGCAGTTCAAACGGTGGCACGATCGCCATTGGTAACAGCGCCATCCTCACCGTGAATGGTGCCAGCAAGGGTACCTTGTTCCAAAACTCGATCTCGGGTCTGGGCGGCCTCACGATGAACGGCTCGGGCAATACCACCCTCAGCCTTTATGGTACCCAGTCTTACTCGGGCGCCACACGAGTTTCCGGCGGCAAGATCAGCTCTGGTGTGGCTTTGGCCACCTCAGGAGTCACCATCGATGGCGGCACCTTTGAAACATCGGCGGCCAACATCCTTGGCGACTCAGCTAGCGTGAACCTTTCAAGCGGCACCTACGCCCTCGGTGGCAATGACACGATTGGCTCACTCACGATCTCGGGTGGTAGCCTCACCGGTAGCAGCACACTTACTGCAGCAACCTATGCACTGAATGGCGGAACCGTGAGCGCCAACCTCGGTGCGGGCAGCCTCAGTGTTGGCGGCAACTCGACTCTCAACGGCACTTCGGCTGCCACCACGGTCAGCGTATCCACGGGTACCTTGTCCCTTGGGGGAAGCAACCGACTGGCGACCGGGGCCTCGGTCAGCCTTGCGGCAGGCACGGGCCTGAATCTTGGTGCCAATAGCCAGCAATTGGCGGGGCTCACAGGCGATGGTGCTGTCACAACCTCGGCCTCCGGCAGCCTCAACCTCAACATTGCCAGCGGGTCCAGCACCTTCGCCGGTAGCATTGGCGGCGCAGGCGGTCTCACCAAATCCGGCAATGGGACCCTTTTCCTCAGCGGAAGCAATAGCCTCACCGGCGCGACGAACGTTTCTGCAGGCACATTGAGAGTGAATGGCTCGATCGGTGGGGATGCCACCGTTGCCAGCGGCGCAACCCTCGGCGGTACGGGCTCCATCGCTGGCGCAGTCAATGTGACCGGTATCCTCTCACCAGGAGCGAGCATCGAAAGCTTGGCCGTCGGCAGCACCAGCTTCAATACGGGATCAACATTCGAGTGGGAGTTCAATTCGTCCAATCTTACCGCCGACCTGCTTGACGTAACGGGTGCCCTTAATCTGACGGGAACAGTAGGCCTCAACCTCATCGATCTCGCCAGCTCCAGCATTGCCATCACCGAAGGCACGAAGTTCAGCCTCATCAGTTACACGGGAAGCTGGAACTCCGGCACATTCAGCGGTTATGCGGATGACAGCGTCTTCAAAATTGGCGTCAATGATTGGAAGATTAACTACAATGACATCACCGGTGGTGGAAACTTTAGCTCTGAACAAAGCGGGGCAGCTGGATTTGTCACCATGACGGTGGTTCCTGAGCCTTCGGCTGCGGCTCTTACGCTGTTTGCCGGCGGTCTCCTCGCCACGAGGCGCCGCCGCAAGGCTTGATGCCCCCGTGTTTCAAAGCCTTCAGAAGATTAAAAAACCGCCGCGCTTTTGGCACGACGGTTTTTTGTAAGTGTGTGCGATTGGTGGCGAAAACCGGCGAGGTTTGCGAAAGAATTCGCCTCGCAGATCAGAGTCCGCGCAGCGTTTCCTTCACTGCAGCGAAGTCGGGCAGGTCCTTCGGGTGATTCTGGACCTCGGCGTAACGCACGGTGCCGGTCTTATCGATCACGAATGCCGAACGCTTGGCTACGCCGCCCATGATCAGGTTGGCTTCTGGCAAAAACTGATCGTAGGCCACTCCGTAGGCCTTGGCCACCGCGTGCTCGTAATCGCTCAGAAGAGGAATGGTGATGCCTTCCTTTTCCGCCCATGCGGCCTGCGCGAAGGGGTTGTCGCCGGAAATGCCAAGCACCTTGGCGTCGAGCGCTTCGTATTCTTTGATGCCTGCCGAAATGTCGCAGAACTCGGTGGTGCAAACGCCGGTGAAGGCCATGGGCACAAACAGCAGAACAAGGTTCGCTGAGCCAATCAGGTCGCTCAGCTTGACCAGTTGCGGGCCTTCGGGACCTTTGGTGACGAGTGTGAAATCCGGTGCTTTATCTCCTACTTTGATGGACATGTTAGATGGTGGTTAGGGGGGTGACGCGGCGAATATGGGACAGATTCGCCCAGCGCGCCACGGGAAATTTCAGCGGAATCTTCTGGAGCAATTAGGGCCGCTCTCGGCGGGTCGCGGTCTCAATGCGCGGCCAACCAGTTCGGGCCGGTGCCGTGCTCGACCTCGATCGGTACGCCGTTGGGAAGGGGCAGGGCGGTCTTCATGGCATCGAGGATCTGCGGAACAAGCTCCGCCTCCTCGTCCGCCGCGAGATCGAAGACCAATTCGTCGTGCACCTGCAGCAGCATGCGGCTTTTGTACGATGAGCCTAGTAGTTGGTCGATGCGGATCATGGCGAGCTTGATCATGTCGGCGGCCGTGCCCTGGATGGGGGTGTTGATCGCCGCCCGTTCGGCGTTGGAGCGGATGTTTTGGTTGCCAGAGTTGATGTCGGCAAAGTGGCGTCGGCGGCCGCTGAGGGTTTCGACAAATCCGCGCTCGCGGGCCTCGGCGATGGTATTTTCCATGAAAGCCTTGATGGCGGGATATTCGCGAAAGTAGGTCTCGATGATTGATGCTGCATCCGCGCGCGGAATGGCAAGGCGCTGTGAGAGCCCGAAGGCCGAGATGCCATAGATGATGCCGAAGTTGACCATCTTGGCGGTGCGTCGCATGTCGTTGGTGACAGCATCGTTCGCCACCCCGAAAACTTTCGCCGCGGTGATCGTGTGGATATCGGCGTTGTTCTTGAAGGCCTCGATCATCGTCGCGTCGTTGGCGAGCGCAGCCATGACGCGCAGCTCGACCTGCGAGTAGTCGCAGGAAAGAAGCGTGAAGCCCTGCCGCGGCACAAAGGCCTTGCGGATGCCGCGTCCGGCCTCGGAGCGAACCGGGATGTTTTGCAAGTTGGGATCGGATGAGGCGAGGCGACCGGTGGCGGCGACGAGTTGGTGGAAATGGGTGTGAATTCGCTCGGTCGATGCGACGATGTGATGGGGCAGCGCGTCGAGATAGGTTGACTTGAGCTTGGTGGCTTCGCGCCATGCGAGGATATCGCCGATGATCGGATGCTTGCCCTCGAGGGTGCTGAGCGTTTGTTCATCGGTTTTGTACTGGCCGGTCTTGGTTTTCTTCGCCTTGTCGATGAGCCCGAGGTGGTCGAAGAGAATCTCGCCGAGTTGTTTGGGTGAGGCGATGTTAAAGGTTCTGCCAGCGTGCTGCTGGATACTCTGCGCAAGCCGTTCAATTTGCTGCTGCAGCTCGACGCCAATCGATGCCAGCGCACCGGTGTCGATCGCGATGCCTTCCATTTCCATGCGAGTGAGCACCGGCAAGAGCGGTGCTTCGATGTTCTCAAGGATGCGGTTTTGTCCGGACTCGGCGAGTTGTGGCCGAATTTTTTCGGAGAGCTGCCATGTCACATCCGCGTCCTCGGCAGCGTACTCGGCCAACTTTTCCAATGGGATCGCCGCGATATCCAGGTCCTTGGAGGATTTGCCTTTCGCCGCAAACGCGAAGAGATCGTCACTGCCGGCATCCTCCTGCGCACCCTGCGGTACCGCGATTTCGGCAAGTTTGATTGGAGAATAATTCAGCAAAATTTCCGCCAAATAATCCATCGAGTGCCTGCGATCGGGCGCGACCAAGGTGTCGGCCAGCATGGTGTCGAAGAATGGCCCGGCGACTTTGATGCCGTGATTGTGAAGCACGGCGAGATCGTATTTGAGATTGTGGCCGATCTTTTCGGCCGGGCCGCCGAGCAGTGAACAAATCTCGGGTTTGAGCCGATCGTCATAGGGTAGATACCACGCCTCATGGGCCGACCATGAAAATGCAATCCCAAGCAGCTTGGCCTCAAAGCGATCGAGCGATGTGCTCTCGATGTCGAAGCAGAATGCGCTTTGTTTTTTGAGTTCGGCAAAAAGCTGGGCCTGGAGCTCGCTTGTGTTGGCGAGATGGTAGCGGTGCGCAACATCGCGAATGGTGAGGCGCGTCTCGAAGAGGGTGGGGGTGCTCTCCTCATTGCGCGCGGGGGCTTTCGCCGAAGGTCCCTCGCCAAAAAGCCGCTTGGTGAGCGAGCGAAACTCGAATTCGTTGAAGAGCGACTTCACTGCCTCGTCATCGCGCGGGCACAGGGCAAGATCCTCCCAACTTACCTCGACCGGCACATCGGTGATGATGGTGGCGAGTTCCTTCGACAATAAAGCTTGGTCGGAGTGGGTCTCGACGAGTTCCTTTTGGCGGCCTTTGAGTGCGGCGGAATTTTCAATCAACTTCTCCACTGAGCCAAACTCCGCGATGAGCTTCTGCGCGGTCTTTGGGCCAATGCCCGGCACTCCGGGAATGTTGTCGGAGGCATCACCCATCAGGCCAAGCAGGTCGATGATCTGATGCGGCTCGGAGACACCCCAGATTTCCGGCAGCTCCGCCAGGCCGATCACCGCATGCTCGTCGCCCTTGCGGCCGGGTTTCCACATGAAAGTGTGCGGCGAAAGCAACTGCGCGAAGTCCTTGTCGGGCGTGACCATGAATGACTCAAAGCCTTGGGCTTCCGCGCGCTTTACCAGTGTCCCGATGATGTCGTCGGCCTCAAAGCCATCGATTTCCAACACCGGAATGTGAAAGGCGCGGCACAGGTTTTTCACATGGGGAATCGCGGCAGCGAGTTCCTCGGGCATTTCATCGCGCTGCGCCTTGTAGGCGGGAAAACGAATGTGGCGCGGCGTTGGGGCCGAGGTGTCGAAGGCCACTCCCAGATGCGTCGGGTTTTCCTTTTCGAGAATCGCCAGCAGCGTGTTGATGAAGCCGTAAAGCGCCGAGGTGTTGATGCCCTTCGAGTTACGGATCGGCGATTGGATCAACGCGAAGTGGGCGCGGTAAATGAGCGCCATGCCGTCGAGCAGGAACAGACGCTTGGTGGTGGTTTCGGTCATGATTGGCAGTGTGAAATAGTTTGTTCGTGAGGGTCAGGCCGTCGGCTCGATCTCCAGCATCGTGCAGATATGCCGGGCGGTGAGTTCGCCCATCGTTCGGCAGTTTTGGAAATCGCTGGTGCCGTGCATGCGGTTGAGCTCTGCCGCGAGCGTGCCGACATGCTCGCGCGGCGCAAGCTCTTCGCGGCTCATGATGCCAAGCAACACCCGCAACCGCACGCTTTCCACTTTGGCGCGTCGAGCCATTTGTGAATGCTCCTCGGCAACATACTGGTCGATCGTTTTCCGGTTCAAAACCTGGAAGGCAAGCCGAGTCACCTCGCGGTTCGACCGGTAGCGGAACGCAAGATAGGTGCTGCCACTGCCTTCGTAGGATTGCTGGTCGAAGTCGATCGCCCGCACTCGATACTGCACTTCCTCGAAGTCGGGCGTGATGTCGACGACATAGTTGACGCTGCGCATGTCCCCCAACAGGCGGATGAATGTGCGCTCGTTGAACTTGGTGAACTCCTTGGCGATACGCACCTTGTTTAGTCCGGGTTGGTTCAGATATTCGCGAATGAATGTGTCGCCCGGCACGCCGGCAATGTGCTCTTCGATAAGCGTGTTGCCATTCACCAGATAGTTGATGCGGTTGGGCGATAGAACATGCTCGAGCTCGAGACCATAGATGCGCGAAGCATCGGCGTGTTTGACATAGAAGTAGTCCGAGTTGTCGTTGAAGAGATTGGTGACGCGAATGCGAAATGGCCGGGAGTTTCCAAAGTCACCATAATCAATCCGATCGACCACCAAGTGCCCGTGCTGCTCCGCATGACGCCCGAGTTTCAACTCCGTGTAGATCGCGATCAGCCGTGGCCGCAGCTCCGCAAAAACTTCCTGCGGATACATCACTGTGAGCCATAGTGTTTCGCGTCCGCGCGGATCCTCATAAGGCACCGCACCGCTGAAGCGCGTGAGTTCGTTGTAAATGATCGGTATCTCACGCTGGCGATCGAACTGCTGCAGGTATCCCCGCAACTCGTCGGATACCGGATAGCGAACCTTGCGTTGGGCGATCATGCGTCGATCCTAGGCGCGCCACCCGCGCCAAACCAGCGCGCATTTGCTGCGACACCCCTTGTTTCAAAGCCCCAGAGCGGCCTGAATTTTTTTTTAGAAAAGGTATTGACGTGTGGGGGTTGGGGAAGATAGCTTCGCGGGCCGCCACAACGGAGGGCGGCCGAGAGACAGAACGTCGATCGTGGTGCACAAACACCCGATCGGCTTTTTAGTCCCCTCGAAAGAAGTTCTTTGACAGTGTGGCTTGGTGACAGGCGGCGATTTTTAACAGGTCCGGCAACGGGTTTGGAAATAATCGTGGCGATGTTCACCAGGAAGAGAAGAAAGATTGAATTGTGCGCTGCGCGCTTTTGTAGAAAGGCGCGCGGAAACGGCAGATCTCCCGCAAGGGATTTTTGCCAAGGTCAATTTGGAATACGGTTCCTTTTTTATTAAAGGAATACGCCAACCGAATTTTTTACGGAGAGTTTGATTCTGGCTCAGAACGAACGCTGGCGGCGTGTTTAAGACATGCAAGTCGCACGGGACTATTTGAGTAGCAATACAAGAATAGTTTAGTGGCGCACGGGTGAGTAACACGTGAATTACATGCCCTGCAGAGGGGGATAGCCCAGGGAAACTTGGATTAATACCCCATGGTATCGCAAGATTAAAGGTGGCCGCAAGGCTGTCGCTGCAGGATTGGTTCGCGCCCTATCAGCTTGTTGGTGAGGTAACGGCTCACCAAGGCTACGACGGGTACCTGGTCTGAGAGGACGATCAGGCACACTGGAACTGAGACACGGTCCAGACACCTACGGGTGGCAGCAGTCGAGAATAATTCACAATGGGGGCAACCCTGATGGTGCAACGCCGCGTGGAGGATGAAGGTCTTCGGATTGTAAACTCCTGTCATCCGGGAGTAAGACCTGGCGATGAATAGTCGACAGGGTTGATAGTACCGGAAGAGGAAGGGACGGCTAACTTCGTGCCAGCAGCCGCGGTAATACGAAGGTCCCGAGCGTTGTTCGGAATCACTGGGCGTAAAGGGAGCGTAGGCGGCGTGGTAAGTCAGATGTGAAATCCCGGGGCTCAACCCCGGAACTGCATCCGATACTGCCGTGCTAGAGGATTGGAGAGGTAGCTGGAATTCACGGTGTAGCAGTGAAATGCGTAGATATCGTGAGGAACACTCGTGGCGAAAGCGAGCTACTGGACAACTCCTGACGCTGAGGCTCGAAGGCCAGGGTAGCGAAAGGGATTAGATACCCCTGTAGTCCTGGCAGTAAACGGTGCACGCTTGGTGTGAGGGGAATCGACCCCCCTTGTGCCGGAGCAAACGCGTTAAGCGTGCCGCCTGGGAAGTACGGTCGCAAGACTAAAACTCAAAGAAATTGACGGGGACCCGCACAAGCGGTGGAGTATGTGGCTTAATTCGATGCAACGCGAAGAACCTTACCAAGGCTTGACATGCATCTCTAAGCGCGTGAAAGCGCGTGACCCTTCGGGGGATTTGCACAGGTGCTGCATGGCCGTCGTCAGCTCGTGTCGTGAGATGTTGGGTTAAGTCCCGCAACGAGCGCAACCCTTGTGATTAGTTGCCAGCGGGTAATGCCGGGAACTCTAGTCAGACTGCCCAGATCAACTGGGAGGAAGGTGGGGACGACGTCAGGTCAGTATGGCCCTTACGCCTTGGGCTGCACACGTACTACAATGCCCAGCACAATGAGAACCGAGACCGCGAGGTGGAGGAAATCTGCAAAACTGGGCCCAGTTCGGATTGGAGGCTGCAACTCGCCTCCATGAAGTTGGAATCGCTAGTAATGGCGCATCATCTACGGCGCCGTGAATACGTTCCCGGGTCTTGTACACACCGCCCGTCACATCATGGAAGCCGGTCGCACCCGAAGTGCCCGTGCCAACCGCAAGGAGGCAGGGTCCTAAGGTGTAGCTGGTAACTGGGATGAAGTCGTAACAAGGTAGCCGTAGGGGAACCTGCGGCTGGATCACCTCCTTTCTATGGAGAAATCCGCACTACCGTTCTCACGGTCACTGCGGAAGGTCGAGGCCCTCTGAGTAAAAGCTGAAAGGCTGAAAAGCTAAAAAGCTGAAATGAAGAGTGGCTTGTGATGAAGCGATTCATCACACCTAAACGCTTATTTAATAATCCGCGCGATCCCGGAAACGGTCGCAGCGCACAATTCAATCTTTCAACGATTCCACCAAAAGCCGCGCATCACGGAAAATGCACCCTCGGCGCCGAGCAATTAGGCGCCCGAACAAAGGGGGTTTAGCTCAGTTGGTAGAGCGTCTGCTTTGCAAGCAGAATGTCAACGGTTCGAATCCGTTAACCTCCACCACTTTTCAGGTAAAACTGAAATGCTAAAAAGCTAAAAAGCTGAAAAAAGAAGCTCTGGATTTCAGCGTTTCAGGATTTCAGCATTTTAGCTTTTACCAAGCTGGGCCTGTAGCTCAGTTGGTTAGAGCACCGCCTTGATAAGGCGGGGGTCATAGGTTCGAGTCCTATCAGGCCCACCATTTTCCACCCAAGTGAAGCGTTGGCAGCAAGGCCACACGAGATAAGCGAACAGCTTAAAACGAGCTCGCTCTTTGACATCCATATGGAGAGTAATATGATTTAATTGACTGCAAAAAAGATTGTAGCAAATGGGAAACAATCCCATGAGCCGTTCTTGCGGTCCTTGAATATATTCTGATTCCCAAACATCAAATTTTTTACGGCAACACCGGCAGCGATGCCGGTGCGTTAAGGGAAGGATCCGGAGCAGTCCGGATAATTTCCCAAACAGCTGATTTCAAACATGGAATCAAGCTTTTTAGGGCACACAGTGGATGCCTTGGTGCCAACAGGCGATGAAGGACGTGACAAGCTGCGATAAGCTTCGGGGAGCGGCACATGCGCTTTGATCCGGAGATTTCCGAATGGGGTAACCTGATGGCGTTAATACGCCATCGTCTTTTCCTGAACAAAGATAGGGAAAAGCACGCAATACCCGCTGAAGTGAAACATCTCAGTAAGCGGAGGAAAAGAAAGAGAATCGATTCCGTCAGTAGTGGCGAGCGAACGCGGAAGAGCCCAAACCGGGAGCTTGCTCCCGGGGTTGTAGGACCCCGATGTGGGACCGGCAACGATAGGTCAAGGAGATGGAAAGCTCCGGCAAAGAGGGTGAAACCCCCGTGACCGAAATCCGAACCGGCCCTAGGGTGTTCCTGAGTAATACGGCACACGTGAAACGCCGTATGAATCTGCGCAGACCACTGCGTAAGGCTAAATACTAGTTGGCGACCGATAGTGAACCAGTACCGTGAGGGAAAGGTGAAAAGAACCGCTGTGAGCGGAGTGAAATAGAACCTGAAACCGTGTGCCTACAAGGTGTCAGAGCAGGTTTTTCCTGTGATGGCGTGCCTTTTGCTTAATGAGTCTGCGAGTCAGTATGTGTGGCAAGCCTAAGTCCTTATGGGACGGAGGCGAAGCGAAAGCGAGTCCGAATAGGGCGACATTAGTTGCACGTGCTGGACCCGAAGCGGAGGTGATCTACCCTTGGCCAGGTTGAAGCGCAGGTGATACTGCGTGAAGGACCGAACCGGTGAATGTTGAAAAATTCTCGGATGAGCTGAGGGTAGGAGTGAAAGGCTAATCAAACCCCGTGATAGCTGGTTCTCCTCGAAATGCATTGAGGTGCAGCGTCGCGTGTTTATGAGTGGGGGTAGAGCACTGAAAGGGCTAGGGGGCATACCCGTCTACCAACCCCTATCAAACTCCGAATACCACTCAACAGAACGCGGCAGTGAGACGGCGGGGGATAAGCTTCGTCGTCAAAAGGGAAACAACCCTGATCAGCAGCTAAGGTGCCCAAATCATGCTAAGTGGAAAGGATGTGGAATTTCACAGACAGTGAGGATGTTGGCTTAGAAGCAGCCACCATTTAAAAAGTGCGTAATAGCTTACTCATCGAGAGATTCCGCGCCGAAAATGATTGGCGATTAAGCATGATACCGAAGCTCTGGGTGCCATACCCTGGGGTATGGTGCGGTAGAGGAGCATTCTCAACGCGTCGAAGCGCGATGGCGACTGACCGTGGAGTGTTGAGAAGAGAGGATGCAGACATGAGTAACGATAAGGCGGGTGAAATCCCCGTCCGCCGTAAACCCAAGGATTCCCGGGCCACGTTTTTCGTCCCGGGGTTAGTCGGGACCTAAGCCGAGGCGGATACGCGTAGGCGATGGACAGCAGGTTAATATTCCTGCACTTGCGACCCTTAACCCGGATTGACGCATCGATGGAGGCAACTAAGTGATTGAATTCCGAGGTGAGGCTACGGCCGATCCGCATTGCCAAAGTCGGTGCCGAGAAAAGATCCGGTGTATGCTAAGCAACCCGTACCGCAAACCGACACAGGTGGGTGGGTAGAATATACCAAGGCGCAAGAGTGAACCCCGGTTAAGGAACTCGGCAAATTAGCCCCGTAACTTCGGGATAAGGGGTGCCTGGGTTTACCCAGGCCGCAGTGAAATGGCCCAACCGACTGTTTAGCAAAAACACAGCATTCTGCCAAGCCGCAAGGCCAAGTATAGGATGTGACACGTGACCAATGCGGAAAGATTAAGGTAAGATGTTAGCAGCAATGCGAAGCTTTGAGCCCAAGTCCCCGTGAATGTCGGCCGTAACTATAACGGTCCTAAGGTAGCGAAATTCCTTGTCGGGTAAGTTCCGACCTGCACGAATCGTGTAACGAGTTGGGCGCTGTCTCAACCGGGTGCTCAGTGAAATTGTAATGGCGGTGAAGATGCCGCCTGCCCGCAGAAGGACGGAAAGACCCTATAGACCTTAACTGTAAGCTGTCATTGGTTTTTCGATTTTCATGCTCAGCATAAGTGGGAGGCTTTGAAGCGGCCCTTCAGGGGGCCGCAGAGCCGCCAGTGAGATACCACCCTTGGGTGTTGGAAGATCTAACCTCGGTCCCGTGAATCCGGGCGAGGGACATTGTCAGCCGGTCAGTTTTACTGGGGCGGTATCCTCCCAAAGAGTAACGGAGGAGCGCGAAGGTGGGTTCAGCACGGTTGGTAACCGTGTGTCGAGTGCATGGGCATAAACCCGCCTAACTGTGAGACCTACAAGTCGAGCAGATGCGAAAGCAGGCCCAAGTGATCCGGCGGTTGAATGTGGAATTGCCGTCGCTCAACGGATAAAAGGTACCTTAGGGATAACAGGCTGATTTCATCCAAGAGTTCATATCGACGATGAAGTTTGGCACCTCGATGTCGGCTCGTCGCATCCTGGGGCTGGAGAAGGTCCCAAGGGTCCGGCTGTTCGCCGGTTAAAGCGGCACGCGAGCTGGGTTCAGAACGTCGCGAGACAGTTCGGTCCTCTATCCTCTGTGGGCGCAGGAAAATTGAGGGGTTCGGTTCCTAGTACGAGAGGACCGGAATCGACGCACCTCTGGTGCACCGGTTGTCGTGTCAACGGCATGGCCGGGTAGCTAAGTGCGGAAGAGATAAGCGCTGAAAGCATCTAAGCGCCAAGCTCCTCCCAAGATGAATTTTCCCCGAAGGATCGTCGAAGACTACGACGTTGATAGGCTTTAGGTGCAAGCGTGGTAACATGTTTAGCCGAGAAGTACTAATCATCCGTTTGGCTTGATTCCTGTTTTTGGAATCGGAAATGCCAAGGAAACCGCAGAAACGGTGCTGCAACCAATCTTGCAGCCAGTCAAATCAGACCACACTCCATATGGATGCCAGAGAGCGGGCATCAGGTAAAAACTGAAAAGCTAAAAACCTGAAATGCTGAAATAAAATGCAATCAATTTTCAGAATTTCAGCGTTTCAGAATTTTAGCATTTACCCCTCAGGCCCCCAGAGTCCCAGTTCTCATCGATGAGAATTGCCCTCTGGTGACCAGAGCGTGGTGGAACCACCCGGTCCCATTCCGAACCCGGAAGTGAAACGCCACAGCGCCAATGGTAGTGGGACGATAGGTCCTGTGAGAGTAGGTCGTCGCCAGGTATATGCCCGGCACTTTGCAACATTCGCAAAGTGCCGGGCTCTTTTTTTGCCTTTATGATTGGGGAATGCCTGTTCTGCCCAAGCCCGACTGGCAGCGTGATTACAAATAGACGAGCTCCGCGTGTTTGACGGAAATTAGGATCGGGACAACTTCGGCGTTCGGGTGGATTTTTTGCAGGGTCGATTGATAGGCCTGCATTTGGCCGGAGTAGCGATCGACGAGGTCGTGCGCTGAGGCGACGGCATCGGTTTTGTAATCGATGATTTCCACGCGGGTGACGATGCCTGATGAGTCGCGATGGAGGTGGAGGCGATCGATGATGCCGGTCATGAGTTGACCATCGACGATGGCATCGGCGGATTGCTCGCGGAAGAGGTCGATGGATTTTCCATTGCGTTTGAGGAGGGAAGCGATCGTTGGAGAAGCGATAAGTTTCGCAACAGCATCGGCGGCATCGGATTTGGGCAAGGCGGGTGTGCTATCGTCGATCCATGTGACCTGTTCCATCAGCGCATGAACTTCCGATCCGAATTTCATGCCGCTTGGTGAATGAGTCGGGGCGTGGGTTTTGTTTTTCGATTGGCTTGGCGTGACCGTTGCGCGTTTGCGAACGGGGTTTTGGAGTTTGCCAAGTGGTGAGGGAAGTTTTGCGGCTTCGAGAGGTTCGATGAGGGTGAACCAATTCGATTTGCCTGATTCGAAGAGGATTTCATCGGTGGATTCCGAGTTTTTTGCGGAGTGTTGAATCCAGTTGGAGAGGGAGGCTTTTTCGACATCGGTGTTTTTGCCCGGTCGGTCGAGCAGCACATAGAGTCCGCGTTTGGCTCTGGTGAGTGCGACATAAAGCATGCAGATCGCTTCGTAGCGTTGGGCTGCGGCCCAGCGGGATTCGGCTTCGTCGATTTCTGGACTCATGCGTCTGACCCATGCGGGCGGTGTGTCGCTGATCCATTGTTCGCCGCGGGCGATTTCGAAATGTTGGGTTTGCGGGACGGCTTTGTCCGGGATGTTTGGGAGGGCGACCACATCAAAGCCAAGGCCTTTGGATTTGTGGATCGTCATGACTTGGACAGCTGCTACGCCGGGGCTTTGGGCGATTTCGAGACGCTCAATCCATTCGGTGGCGTCCCGTGGTGACTTGCAGCCGGTCGCATCGAAGTCGGCGAGTGCCGCGAGAAGATCATTGGCACGGCGGCGGCCGAACTCCGACCAGTCGACAGCGATAGGCGTGATGACGGCTGCGAGCGGAGTGGAAAATCCGTGAATGGAAATTTCTCGAGTCAGACTTTCCCACATCGCATTCCAGTCATTGCCGTGGAGGTTTCGCAAGATGTCCGCCAAGGGTGACATTTCCAAAACTCCGCGTGCGAAGCGGTCGGCAGGATTGGCAAGCCATTCGAGAAGCTGCGTGATGGCGATGCCGGGTTGGTTGTCGGTGGCAGGTTTGCGTCTGCCTTCCTCGATGACATCGAAGCCGTTGGCTCTGAGGTGCTCGCTGATCTCGGTGACCTGTTCGTTGCTGCGAACGAGAACGCCGCAGGTCATGTTGCGTTTGCCGACTTCGAGCTCGTTAAGAATCGCGACGAGGCGATCCAGTCTTCCCTCATCGTTTTCGATCCACTCCACGCGGGAATGTCCGCGCTTGGTTTCGCTTTGGAGGTGAGGGGCGGAAACATGGTTTTCCCATTCCCATGAAGGGCTGGTTTCGCCGAAGAGCGAGTGCATCGTTGCCGTGTCGCCGCAGATTTTGTTGATCAATTCCAGCACCTCGGGGCACGAGCGGTAGGAGCGATACATCGGTGCCGTCGTGATGCCTGGCAGATGTTCATCGGTGATTTTTTTGAAAAGCCCGACATCGCCGCCGCGCCAACCGTAGATCGCCTGTTTGCGATCGCCGACGACGAAGAGGGTTCTTGATGCATCATCGCTTGCCGCTTCGTTGATGAGCGGCCAGAGACCGTTCCAATCGGCATTGCTGGTATCCTGAAACTCATCGAGCAACCAGTGGTCGATGCTTGCGTCGATCCGGAAGTCGATGGCTTCCCGCTTGAGCCGTGCCGCTTCGTTTTTTTTCCATTCGCCCATCAGGTATTTCACATCGCTGAAGCCGAGCAGGCCTTTTTTCCTGAGTTGCGATTCGCAAAGTTCGTCGTAGATCCGCACCACATCGCGTATGGCGGCGGTGCGCCTGAATGCGGCGGTGAGTTCGCATTGGGCGGCGAGTTCGACCATTTCGCGAATGGCATCGCCGGTGGTGCCATCGAGCGTGAAGTCTTTGTATGATTTCACTACGAGCGTATTTGACTGGGTGGCGACCGCTTCGAGAATGTTTTTGGTAAGGCTTTTGCTCGAATTGCTGAGGTTTCCGCTGCCAATGGTGTGATTGCGGATTTCTTCAATTGAGTCCTGCAGAGCATCGGTTTGCCGTTTGTCGGTGAAGATGATGCTGCGGATGCCATCGATTGCCGCATTGGCGAGCGTGTGTTTTTGTTTTTCCCACTCGTCTAGATTCACATGAGCGATTCCGGGTGGGCCCCATTGGACATCATCTGCATTTCTGTATTGCTCGTGCCATGTCTCGATGAATTTCGATAGCGCCTTTAGTACGGATTGGCTTTCGCGTCCCATTGTGGCGCGGCGAAAGGCGTGCAGGAATTTGCTGTCGCGACCTTCAGCATCCAGTCTGCTGCTGATCACGGAGGCCAGAATTTCATCGGCGATTGCTGAGGCGCGCGGTCCTTCGAGTAGGTCGAATTTGCCTCCGGTGATGCCGAATTCGTATTGGAAGCTGCGAACGATTTTGGCGAAAAACGAATCGATGGTGCCGAGGTTGAATCGCGGCAAGGAGCGAACGACGGTGGCGAGTACCGTGTCGAAGTTGGTGGGTTCGAGGCCGATGCGCTGTTCGAGATCGGCGGCTTCGTGCGGATCGGATGCGGCTTTTGCGAGTTTCGTCAGCACCGAGTCGGCAAACTCGCCCGCGGCTTTGCGGGTGAATGTGAGCGCGACGATTTTTTCTGGTTTGTTACCTTTGGCGACGAGGCCGATGACGCGATTGCCGAGTTGATAGGTTTTACCCGAGCCTGCGGAAGCAAGGATCAGCAGGTTTGGCTCGAGGATTTTGATTTGCTCCTCGTCATGCATCAGCGTTTTGGAATGACCAGTGTTTGTCCGTTGCGGATCATGGTGCCGGAGATGCGGTTGGCGCTTTTGATGGCGGAAACCGTTGTGCCGTTGCGGCTGGCGATGGCGGAGAGTGTGTCACCTTTCTTCACGGTGTAGCGTGAGGAGGCGGCCTTTGGTTTGGCCTTTGGTTTTGTCTTGGCGACGCTTGGCTTCGGCTTGTCGGTTTTGGCGCGATTTTTCTCCGCGCGCGCTGATTCCTGTGGTTTTGAAACAGCGACCTTGGTTGGTTTTTCTGGGATGGGCTTGATGGTGCTAGTTTTGGGTTTCGAGGGCGCGGGTGCGCTGGAGGCAAGCGGCGTTGAATCGGCGGGTGGTTGCTCGTTTTTCGCGATCACCGGTGCGTCATCGGATGAGCTTGATGCGGCGCGTCCTGGGCGGCGCCATTTCGATGGGTCGTCCGCCCATTCTTCGCGGTAGTTGCCTGCGCTGTCGAAGGGGCCAGTGCCGGTGGGGTGGTCGCCTGATGCGACGCCGCCGGTATTTGAGCAGGCGGAAAGAAACAGAGCGAGTGCGCCGGGAAGGATGGGCCAGAGTGAAAATTTCATGCCCAAATCATGAGCAAGCGGGCTGGATTGGCAAAACAATCCGTGCGGTTGAATGTGAAAAAATTCACTTCGTGAGGAAGCGGCCGAGTCGGGCAACTTCGAGTTTGACTCGAGATGGGGCAAATGGCAATGGTGGGCATTGAAGTGTGAGGGGCATTAGCTCAGTTGGTAGAGCGTCTCGTTCGCAATGAGAAGGTCAGCGGTTCGAATCCGCTATGCTCCACTTCTTTCGATTTTTGGATTTTTTTGCACGGTGCCCGTGCGGGTGGTGCCGGGAACAGGACTCGAACCTGCACACCTTGCGATACCAGATCCTAAGTCTGGCGCGTCTACCAATTCCGCCATCCCGGCTGCGGCTGGGACGATAGCGTCTGACTGTGGCGCGGGCAAGACATCAATCGACGAGCTGCGGTGGTCCGCTCACTCGTGCGGGAAGAGCCTGCGTGCAAGGCTCGCGGGTTCTTGCGGCGCGGCGTTCGGGTCCCACGAGATTTCGAGTACTTGGAATTTTCCGCCGAGTTGTGCTGGGTGGGTGAGTGTTTGGAATTGGCGGATTTCGGCGGCGGATGGATTTCCTTCACGGCCGGTGAGCCATTCGCGTGCGAGCTCGGTGAGCCACGCGCCTTGGTTGTGGAAGTTGATTGCTTTGCCGCCGAGGTTCATTGCGGCTTGGGCGACGGCGGTGAAATCGACATGCGCGGTGATGTCCTTTTCGCCGGGGGTGGCGAGCGGATCGTCACCGGCGCGGTGATGTGAAAATGTGCGGAGTGTGCCCGAGTGGCGAAGCGGGTGATGCAAGTCGGCGGCAGCAAAGCCGTAATCGATCCAGATCATCAGACCATGATTGAGTGCCGCGCTGAGAGGTCGGAGAAAATCGGCGAAGTTGGTGCGGATTTCGGTGCGATGGCCTTCGGTGAAATGTTCGCCGAGCGGCGCGAGTGCGGCGATCAATGCCGAATTGGTGATCGCGTGGCGGGTCCATGCAAGTGAGGCGTCGCCGTGACGATCGACCCGCAATTCGAGCCAGGATGATCCGTGGCGTTCGACGAGATGGAAAGGCAGCGCGTCGAGGACCTCGTTGCCAAAGGCGATGCCGGGCAGCAGTTCGTCGGCGAGAGCGAATGGACTAGCGACTTGGCGGATGTTTTTTGCGAAGCGTGCAAGTTTTGCGTTTTGTGCGGCGCGCAGGGTTTCGAGCGGTTCGGCGATCGCATATTCGAGTGCGGCTGCTGCTGTGGGTGAGATCGCGTGGATGGCGGTGAGGATGTCGAAAGCGAGGGTGCCATCGTGGGCGCCGGATTCGATGACGCGCCATTTTTGCGGTTCGCCGGTTTCTTGCCAGTACCGCAGAAAGCGGCGTGCAAGCAACTCACCGAAAAGCGGGCCGGTGCTGACGCTGGTAAAAAAATCCCCGTGGCGGCCGATTTGCCGCGTGTGGCGGGCGTAGTATCCGAGTGCGGGCTCATAGAGCGCGAGTTCCATGAATGCGGCAAAATCGAGCGGGCCGTTTTCATCGATTTGCCGAAGGATTTTCTCCGTCAAGGAAGGGGTTGCGGCGCCATCCCCGATCGGGTAAGCCTGTGGGTGTCCCCGACCCTCCGGGAGCGGTGATGGAGATGAATCGGGCATGGCTGCTACCTCAAAAATGAACCAAAGGAAGGACTCCCGGAAGCGTTTTCACAAGCGCAAAGCATTCTTGCCCGTGTTGATTTTCGTCACGGTGGCGACGCTTGCGGCATGGTTTTTTGCCAATCTTTACACCAAGGAATACCGGCTGCGTGCCGCGGGCTATGATCTTGCGAGGATCAATGACCTTGAAATCCCGAGTTTGATCCTTGATCGCAATGGTCGTGAGATTGGGCGTTTTTTTGTGCAGAACCGCAGTGTTGTTTCGATCGATCAGGTGCCGCAGGTGTTTATCAACGCCTTGATGGCCGGTGAGGACTCGCGCTTTGAGTCGCACAGTGGCGTTGACTGGATCGGGATATTGCGGGCTCTCAAACTGAACGCGCAGGGTGCGACGCAGGGTGCCAGCACGATCACTCAGCAGTTGGCGAGGAATGCCTACAATCTCAAGGAAGAGGCTTTGTTGCGAAAGGAATCGACGATCCAGCGCAAGATGGTCGAGGCATTTCTGGCGATGCGCATCGAGGAGAAATATTCGAAGCGGCAGATCCTCGAGTTTTATCTCAACCGCATTTACTTCGGCAGCGGTTTTTACGGCATTCGTTCCGCGTCGCTGGGATATTACGGCAAAGAGCCGATGGATTTGAAAGCCGAGGAATGCGCGTCTTTGGTGACGCTGATCAAGAATCCGAACCGGCGCTCGCCCTTGAATAATCCGGGGATCAACCGCGAAGGGCGCAACTATGTGCTCATGCGGATGAACGAAGAGGGCATGATTTCCGATGAGGAGTATGAGGAAATGGTGCGCAAGCCTTTGGGCTTGAATCCCAAACCGCTGCGGCGTGGCACCTCGCATCTTTATGAGCGCGTGGCGGATGCGGTGGGTGCGGCTTTGGGCGAAGATGCCTTGTCATCGGGTGGCTTCACCGTGCACACGACGATTTTGGCCGAGGCACAGCGTGCGGCGGAGACTGCGTTGCGCGAGAGTCTTTTACGGGCCGAGTCGCGGCCGGGCTACGCGCACGAGAAGCATGACCCGCAAAGAAAGCTCACCGAAAAGCCCGCGAATTGTTTGCAGGGTGCTGTGTTGATGATCGATCACGAGACGGGCGAGGTGCTCGCGCATGTCGGCGGTCGTGACTACGCGCAGGTGCCGTACGATTTCATCGAATTGGGCAAGCGTCCTCTGGGCACCGCGTTTTTTCCATTCATCTATGCCGCTGGATTTGAAAACGGAATGACTCCGGTATCGATGACCGAGGATGAGCCGTTGGACAACCGTTCGGTGATGGTGGGTGGTCGTGAGGGCATTCTTGGCGAGTGGGGCATGGAGCTTGCGTCGCCGGTTTACGAGGGGAGGATCACGCTGCGGCGTGCTTT